>CAYLSP010000248.1:0-2848 GCA_964385935.1 uncultured Defluviitaleaceae bacterium | reverse complement strand
TCACAGTTGGACAAGGCTCACCGGAAAACCACTTTCTTTTTCAGATGCACCTGTGTGGGAACCTTTATTTGGGGTGTATGCAGCCTATTTTTATATGAAGCAAAGGATTTAAACACAGCCCTCTACTTTCATTATTTAAAATATATTACCTTAGCTTTTAATCCGCTTCTGTTTTATTTTCACATTCAAAAACAAATAAGCAACAAAAGACACAGACCTGCCGTAATAATCCTTTTATCTGTAATACCCACCATTACTACATTAGCTTGCTTTATACCACGGCTGTTCCCGCTTCTGTATACAAATATGTATTTTGATGCTCTTGAACCAGTAAGAACTATTGCCGCAAACTACGGCCCATGGTTTTATATTCATGCGGCTTACTCATATATGTTGCTAATGGTGGGCATTTACGAACTGTTTAAGTCATATATACTCATGCCAAAGGTTTACAGACTTCCCGTGGTCATGATGATTCTTGCGGTAGTCTCCATTGTGGGGTTTAATTTAGTTTATATCATTGGAATCGCTCCCGCCGCTTTCGACTTAACCCTTTTGGGAGTTATGATATCACTAATCCTTTTTTTCTTAGCAATTGGCATAACAAACAGAGAAAATATCATTTTGTCCTCTAAAGAAAATATTTACAACAATATTTCAAGCATGATTTTTGTTCTAAATAAAAACTTACAAATAGTTGATTGCAACGAACGAGCAGAAATTTTGATGAACCAGTTGGGAATCCGGGTTCATAAGTCTTTGATCGATTATGATGTATTTTATGAGAGCTGGATTGAAAAGAATAAAGGGCGCGTTTCCGTTTACAACAAAGATATTATTACATTTGTAGGAGACGGAATTGAGGAACACTATCACATTTTTAGTCATGAGGTTTCCGGCGGTTTGGGTTATTTTATTGAAATTCTTGAAATTTCACAGGTCTATACTATCTCCAGATATATTGAAGAAGCGGCCTTTTATGACAAGCTTACAGGCATATTAAACAGAAATTCATATATGAAATCCATTGAGGAATTAAAATACACCGTCCCTTTAGGAATAATTATGGGGGACGTTAACAGACTTAAAGCTATTAATGATGAAAAAGGACATTTGGTGGGGGACGAGTTCCTTATCGACATGGCAAACCTTTTGGTTTCCTGCTGTCCTAAACATGCAATGGTATTCAGAATCGGTGGAGACGAATTTGTCATTTTAGTGCCCGGAAGTAATAAAGAAGAACTGGACACTATCATTAACGACGTAACCGTTGCCTGTAAAAAAGCAAGTCCAACGCCTGATAACCCAGGGAAAAGCTATGGTGAGATGAGCATAGCCCTTGGTTGTGCCCTGAGAACTGATTCGTCTCAAGCCGTTGTAGACCTTGTTAAAGAAGCAGACCGGCTTATGTATGAACAAAAATATAACAGGAGAAAAAACAGATCCTGATGGTTTACGCTATTTTAAAACTCTCTTCTATAAAACCCTCAAAAGCAGAAGCTTTTTTTTTAGAATGTACAAATTTAGCTTTAGTAACAATTCTATTTTTTAAGTTAGGGCTTAATGGTTATTCTGTCATTATAGCGGGTGTTACAGCCGCACTTTTGGCTCTATCCTACACAGATATATATTTCATGAAGATTTTTAACCAAAACGTACTTGTTATTTTAATACTATCGCTTATCAATGTCATTATTTCATTTAACACCTCCTTCTTATTAAACGCCCTTGCCGGTATGGCAACAGGAGGCGGCTTTTTCTTTATTATCTCCATCATTTCAAAAATGGGTGGCGGGGATATAAAGCTTATGGGAGTTTTGGGGCTTCTTCTGGGATTTCGGAGTGTAGTGTTCCTTATTTCGCTAACCTTTATTTTAGCAGGAATTTATGCATTTTTTGCTCTTTTATTAAAGAAAATGAACAGAAAAAGTAACATACCATTAGGCCCTTTTATATCGCTGGGAGCTTATATATTGTTTATATTTCCTAAACTTTAAGTTTTGTTAAGAATTTGATGTTGTAATAAAAAAAGAAACGTTGTATCATAGCTTAGTGAGTAAAATGTAAAATAGTGGTTATGATTCTTTTAAATATATATGAAATAGGAATGAGGTACTTATGTTTACAAGGGATTTAGGGATAGATTTGGGAACTGCCAACACTTTAGTTTTTAGCAAAAACAGAGGCATTGTAGTAAATGAGCCCTCTGTTGTGGCTGTCAACTCAAGCACCCATCAGGTTTTAGCAGTAGGAAATGACGCAAAGGAAATGATAGGAAGAACACCCGGAGCCATTGTGGCTATTCGTCCAATGAAAGACGGGGTTATTGCTGATTTTGAAACAACTCAGGCCATGCTTTCCTATTTTATCGGAAAGGCATATAAAAGGGGCTTTTTGTCCTCACGCCCAAGGGTAATTGTATGCGTTCCGTCAGGAGTTACCGAGGTTGAAAAAAGAGCTGTTATAGAAGCAACAATCGGCGCAGGCGCAAGAGAAAGAGACGCTTTTTTAATTGAAGAGCCCATGGCAGCAGCAATCGGAGCAGGGCTTCCTGTTGACGAGCCTTTCGGAAGTATGATTGTTGACATAGGCGGCGGAACAAGTGAAGTTGCCGTAATTTCCCTGTCGGGCGTTGTCACAAGCAAGTCAGTCAGAACGGCTGGAGACAGCCTCGACGAACACATTATCAGCTTCATAAAAAAGGAATATTCTCTGGCAATCGGCGAACGCACCGCAGAGGATATAAAAATAAAAATTGGCTGTGTATATGAACCAAGTTCACGAGATACCATGGAAATAAGGGGAAGAGACCTTGTTATGGGCCTTCCAAAAACAGTGGTTGTCTCCT
>CAYLSP010000247.1:0-2858 GCA_964385935.1 uncultured Defluviitaleaceae bacterium | reverse complement strand
TGGGATTCGATTCACTTAGGTGATATGAGCCGAGCTATGATAATGTATGAATGTCATGGAGAATAAATAAAAGGTGGTATCTTGTATGAAAGCAAAAAGGATTACAATTATTGCCTTTTCATTAGTAGTGCTGTTTATGTTGTTTGGTGTATTGTGGAATTTTTTTCTTTCGCCCGATATAGGAGCTGTTATTGGTAAATTGGATATTAATAGTATAAAACAAATTGAACTGGTTGGGCGCGATGAAAAGATAATAATAAGTAATCCGGATGAAATTAAACTAATACTCTCTTGTTTTAATACTGATGTCTCTGTAATAACACGATCATATGATTCTTCTGCAACAGGAGGGTGTGCTGGTTATCATTGGGATAAAGAGTTTAGCATGAAACTTATTAGTGATGAACACGGGACAGTACTTAATTTTAGTGATTGTGACGCTCCGCATCAACATGAGATAAGTAAGAATTTTATAATCTGGTCTGTTAATCCAATCATCCAATTTCTTTACATAAATACTAACTGTCGTTTTTTATTGAGTGGGTATGATTTGCAAAATCTGTCTGATAATGTAAATAAATATATAAATGTAAAATGCGTTCTGTAAGCAAGTTGGAAGTTTATAGATATATTCGGGTGTAGAATTAGGGAGGCGATAAACTATGGGGTTATTTGATATTTTTAAAAAGAAAAGGCCAACACTATCAGAAGATATAAAAATAGCATCGTCTTGGATTATAATGGCTTTGAATAGTTCTGGTTATAAAGTTGACCTAACAATTGAAAGTTTGAAAGAAATAGATAGATTTTTCATTGAGAATTTAGATGATGATACACATAAACCTAAAAAGGGAGGATTATTATCCCAAGATACCGGAAAAAGGTCATTTGCTATAGGGTCGTTAATTGGTGAAATAGCAATAAAGAATTATGGAGGAGAATGGATAACAAATGATAGAGATCCTCAGGGTGAAGTGAATATTGCCGTGAAGATGACGAATGGAACAGTTATTTGGCCCGTTAAAAGAGTAATGAAAAGATTTAAAGAAGGTTCTCATAATGATATGTATAGTTATATTAAAACCCTGTCATTGTAGTTAAATCTATGGATTTAAAATCGGCTATTGAGAGGGAAAAGCAGATAAATGGCTGGATAAGGCAGAATAACAAGGATATTCGAGATTATTAAAATTAGCAAGGAAGTGAAGGATATGGAAGTTAGCGCCCCAAAGGGTACTGAGGACATTTTCGGCGAAAGGGCCAGGATTTGGCGCAGGTTGGAGGGCTTGATACATGAGCTTTGCGCCGATTATTTTATGGAGGAAATAAGAACCCCGGTTTTTGAACATACGGAGCTTTTTGTCCGGGGCGTTGGCGAGACCACCGATATCGTCCAGAAGGAAATGTATACTTTTACTGATCAAGGTAACAGGTCTCTGACGCTTAGACCCGAAAATACTGCCGGTGTTGCCAGAGCATTTATTGAGCTCGGCATGACCAGTAATCCGCTGCCTATGAAAATGTATTATATAGGCCCGAATTTTAGAGCCGAGAAGCCGCAGAAAGGCCGCCAGAGACAGTTTCACCAGTTTGGAGTGGAATGTTACGGTTCTACTGAACCTGTAGCCGATGCGGAAATTATTTCCGTAGGGCACGAATTTTTCAAGCGTGTTGGGCTTAAAAATATTGAGATTCATATAAATTCAATCGGAAATAATGAAAGCCGAAAAATTTATAATAAAATCCTAAGAGAATATATTGATAAAAATTATGATGACTTTTGCCCTCTTTGCAAAGAGCGGGCAAAGAAAAATCCTTTGCGGGTGCTTGATTGCAAGACTGAGAGCTGCAAAAAGCTGGTTGAGGCAGCACCAAAAACTTTGGACAACCTGCTTCCCGATTGTAAGGAGCATTTTGAAAGCGTTAAACGCTGTCTTGACTTAATGAGTGTGCCATATGTTGTGGACACTGGTATTGTTCGCGGGCTTGATTATTACACAAGGACAGTGTTTGAGTTTTTGTCAACGGATATCGGGGCGCAAAGTGCCTGTGGCGGCGGCGGCCGTTATGATAACTTAATTGCTGAATGTGGCGGCGCGGATGTTCCTGCCGTAGGTTATGCAATTGGAATTGAGCGTGTTGTGCTTGCCCTTCTTGCTCAAAATAGGGCTGAGGAGCTTTCTAAAAAGGAAAAACCCACTTTATTTATAGGGAATATAGGCGAAAAGGGCTTTAATGAGGCTATATCTCTGGTTCGTGCGTTAAGAAGCGAGAAAATTGCCTGCTTTATGGATTTAAATGGAAGAAGCCTGAAAGCGCAAATGAAATACGCCGATAAGACAAACGCCGATTACTCCATGGTTATAGGCGACGAAGAAGCTGAAAAGTCCGCTTGCGAAGTAAAGAACATGGAAACAGGGGAAAAAACCTATTTAAAATTTTCAGAAATCGCGCTGTTTATGGAAAAAGCCAATAACAGCGATTTAAAATAAGGGGTGGAATAATGGGCGAAGCTCTTGGAAATCTAAAAAGAACGCATTATTGCGGTAAAGTAAACGAAAGCCTTATTGGACAAACAGTCACGGTTATGGGCTGGGTCAATAAAAGACGCGACCTAGGAAAAATAATTTTTATTGCGCTTCGCGACAGAACGGGCATTGTTCAGGCCGTTGTTGACGGAAATACGGCTCTTGAGGCTCTGTTTCAAAAAGCTGAAACAGTCAGAGGAGAATATGTTCTGGCGCTCACCGGCGAAGTCAAGGCCAGAACCGCCGAAAATATAAATCCACAGATGGAAACAGGAAAAATCGAGATTGAAGTTCTGGATATGAAGATTCTTTCTGAATCAGAGCAAGTTC
>CAYLSP010000246.1:2607-2878 GCA_964385935.1 uncultured Defluviitaleaceae bacterium | reverse complement strand
GAGAAGAAGAGGAGGGAGGAGAATTATTAGATTGGTGGTTCAACAAACTTTTGAATGCTGCCAATTGCTTACTTGACAATGCAAATGCATATGTTGCTTTTCAAGTGCCAGAAACATATAATCGATGGCTCGAGTTTAAAAAAACACCAGCGAAATTAATAATTAATGTTGCCATCGATTGTGAGCAAAAAAACAATAAAGGCTTCATAACAGAATTCTTCGATGGGTTTAGTTATGTCGAACCTGTAGATTTTACGGTTGAGTTTAAAAA
>CAYLSP010000246.1:0-2597 GCA_964385935.1 uncultured Defluviitaleaceae bacterium | reverse complement strand
CCATGCCAATATTAAGTGGGATCAAATTAGAAGTTTTTAAAAATGAAATTATAACTGCCGTAAATTGTTTTATTAAGGAATTGGGAGAAATAAATCCTGAATTATTACAGACCAAAATGGTTCTAGGCTTGCAAAATAAGCTGCAGGAACTTATGAAATAATGAACAGCCAAGGGAGATCCTCCAATATGCTCGCCGTTGTCGCCCATCGGAAGCGCGGAAAAGACAGCGTGACCAATATAGGTGCCGTCATATGTGGCAGCTATGAGTTCAAGCTGAGGGATGTAATGCGGTGATCGTCGTATGTTGTCCCCGAACACTTCATGCCAGTAACCGTCACTGCCGCACTCGTTGTATTCAAACGCATCACGGTCGAGTTTTCAGATGATTTTGTGTTCATTGGGATGTATTTGCCTGATTGTATAGTTGTTCATTTTCTGATACCTCCGCTTTTCTTTTGCCGCTTGCTCCATTTGACAAGGTCTTTGTGCCATTCTCGCTTGTCCTGAAGATAACCCGATTTGTCATCAAAAAACTTGTTTTCCCGCTTCTGCGCGAGATGTGCTCCCAGCGCTCACGCGGCAATAACCGCGCAACCCGGTTCGGTTTTGTGCTGACAGTCGGCGAAACAACACTTTGTGAATAAATCCTCCACATCGGCAAATCCCGCGCTAATGATTTATGTGTATCTAACAGCCCAAGTTCCCGCATACCCGGCGTGTCTATGACCACGGCGCCGGAGGGCAACATGAAAAGCTGGCGGTTCGTTGAAATGTGTTTCATCCACTAACAGGACTAAGCTCGCCGATAAAACCGTGAGGAGGATAAAAATTGAACTTAACAATTAGGCAATCATATCTAGCTATGTTTCATTTGCTAGATAAGTTTTACCAGACAACAAAAGATGACTGCCTCGGGTCTTTATTAAGTGGATTTAATCCATATCTGTTTGAAGGCAGTATGTCAGCTGACCCAGCTGCATGGGGTGATTGGAATAATTCAGTTAAAAAAATTACGAAGAGGGATTCGTTGACTAGTTGTGAGGCTTTTGAGGCTACGTACGGATTTATAGTTTTTCATCAAGAAGAATTTGGATTTGATTTAAGCTGGGTAATTGAAAAAATGCAAACAATGTCAGCCGACAGCGATGACTGGAAAAGTAGCATAAAAAACGTTATTGATAAATAGCAACAGGCGCACATAAACAGGGATTGTCTTGATAAGAAAAAGCAAGGCAATCCCATTCTTTACGTAGACTCAAAAAAGAAAGGAAATATAAAAGGACATATCAAAGGTATACCATCTCGATAACTCATGAGTCGGTAGTAAAAAATGATATGTGCCGATGTTCTTAGGTTACTTGAGAATCTCGTGAGCGTGCAGCTGAGCAATAATCAGGCTATGATAAGCTCCGTAAGAAGCCAGATTAGCACAAAGATGATAGGCGGCGCCGATACATTAAACGCCATGCTTCGAGTTATTGCTAACCCCTCGGGGTATGTGGGACTAGACGGCATTTCCATGACTCTTCAAGCTTTGGCAGTGGCTAAGAGTGAGCTAAGGACATCACCCTACGGAATAGGCGAAACCCTTCAAGACTCTAGTGAGCGTATGAAAGAGGGCATGGGTTTGCTGGGTACGTACTTGGGTATGTATTATCTTACCTATGATGCCCAGATGGGTGCCAGGTATGATGGTATGCATCAGGGGGCTTTTAGGCCTATTAGTTATGGGGGTCAGGGTTCGGGGAATAAGACTTTATTGTCTGGTGAAGAATGGTACAAGTACTTCCAAGAAACATATGGGGCACAAAATGTAACTTGGAAAGCAACATCGTTCGAACACATTCTAAAATATCCTGAAATACTTTACGGCGCATCACAAGCGGAAGTTGCCAAAATTCTAGGTGAAGGCTGGACAGTGGGAACGTATGGCTCAGCTGGGGTGGGTTGGAAATTTACAAAAGGAGATTTATCAGTTTTCTATCATCCAGGAGGGGGTATACACGGTGGCTCTTACTATGGCTTTTCTAGCGGGATAACCGGTAAAGTAAAAGTAGTAGGAGATGGATATATACCTACGATTGATGATAATGCTACGGTAATTAAAATTGGTAAATAGGAGCTGATAAGATGAAAGTGCTAACGGTTAGAGAACGTTTTAAGACATATATCAATACACTTTACAAGTGCGGAACCTTTTTAATTAACTCTTCAAAAGAAGAAATTGAGTATAATATTTTTGAGGAGTTTGATATTGGAGTAGTTTCATTTTTATATGATAACAATCTTGAATTATTCGTAAAAGAAGGGCTTATTGATGAAGCCATATCTGTACGCAGTCGTTCCTTAAGATCACAAGTAATGGCGCTACAAAGCACCAACTTTTGGAACGTTGATTCTGTCAAGAATTCACAAGAGTGGTTAGAAATAATGAAGCTTTCTGATGAAATAAAAGACTTGCTTAAAGCTAGGTTTGGCGACTCAGGTATACAGGAAATAATTTAACAATAGGTATACAAAGCAAGTCTTATGTTAAGCATGACGAATGGGGAAGGGTTGAGTAAGTAAGTAAGGTTGAAGCCAGTTACAGTGACGA
>CAYLSP010000245.1:0-2897 GCA_964385935.1 uncultured Defluviitaleaceae bacterium | reverse complement strand
GATGACATTTATTAATCTCCTTAATGCTTCTCTGTCTACATGAATTTTTTTATCCTGAGTATCTCGTCTCGAAGCTTTGCCGCGTCCTCAAAATTCAAATCCTGAGCCGCCCTTTTCATAGCCTTTTCTAACTTCTTAATGGCCACAAGCATTTCTTCCCTGCTCATTGACTCAGGATCTTTATCAAGACCTTCTTTTTTCTCTTCTTCTTCACGCTTCGTAGCATGAATTATATCATGAACCTTTTTTATTATAGTTTGAGGAGTTATTCCGTTTTTCTCGTTGTATTCCTGCTGTATGGCGCGCCTTCTGTTTGTTTCTGAAATGGCTTTCTCCATTGATCTTGTCATATTATCCGCATACATTATTACAATTCCGTCCGAATTTCTTGCGGCTCTTCCGATTGTTTGAATTAGAGAGGTTTCAGAGCGCAAAAAGCCTTCTTTGTCAGCGTCCAAAATCGCCACCAAAGAAACTTCTGGAATGTCAAGACCTTCTCTCAAAAGGTTTATGCCGACTAAAACATCGAACACGTCCATTCTCAAATCCCGAATGATTTCAAGCCTTTCAAGAGTATCTATATCAGAGTGAAGGTATCTGACTTTTATGCCGGAATTTTTCAGGAACGTAGTTAAGTCCTCAGCCATTTTTTTTGTCAGCGTGGTGACTAAGACTTTTTGATGTCTAGCAACAACCTTATTTATTTCGGCCATTAAGTCGTCAATCTGCCCTTTAACCGGGCGCACAAAAATTTCTGGGTCAAGAAGCCCTGTTGGACGTATAATTTGTTCCGCTAAAAATTCGGAATGGTTGGCTTCATAGACGCTTGGCGTTGCTGACACAAAAAGCATTTGATTTATTTTTTGTTCAAACTCGTCAAATTTAAGCGGTCTGTTGTCAAGGGCTGAGGGCAGGCGGAAGCCGAAGTCAATAAGCGTTGTTTTCCTAGACTTGTCCCCCTCATACATGCCCCTAACCTGTGGCAGAGAAACATGGGACTCATCGGCAATAATTAGAAAATCGTCAGGAAAATAATCAAGCAGGGTATGTGGAGTGCTTCCCGGCTCTCTTTGCGCCAAATGCCTTGAATAGTTCTCGATGCCTGAGCAAAACCCCATTTCGCGAAGCATTTCTATATCATAGTTTGTCCGTTGCAAAATTCTCTGAGCTTCAAGAAGCATTTCTTTGTCTTTAAAATTTTGAACGGTGGTTTTAAGTTCTTCTTCTATTGTACTAATGGCAATTTCCATTTTTTCCCTTGAAGTGACGTAGTGAGAAGCGGGGAATATTGAAACATGGTTTCTTAATCCGATAATTTCGCCTGTAAGGACGTTCATTTCCGTTATTTTCTCTATCTCGTCACCAAAAAAGTCCACGCGAAAGGCAGTGTCACTTGAATATGACGGAAAAACTTCTAAAACGTCTCCGCGAACCCTGAACGTCCCGCGGACAAAGTTCATATCGTTTCTGTTATACTGAATATCCACAAGTTTCCTCAAAACCTCGTCCCGATCCTTTATCATTCCGGGGCGAAGGGATATAACCATTTCATTATAATCAATTGGGCTTCCCAAACCGTAAATACAGGAAACCGAAGCCACTATTAAAACGTCTCTGCGCTCTGAAAGGGCGGCGGTTGCTGAGTGGCGCAATTTATCAATTTCATCGTTTACAGACGAGTCTTTTTCTATATAAGTATCCGAAGAAGGGACATAGGCTTCCGGCTGATAATAATCATAATAGCTGACAAAATATTCAACAGCGTTATTGGGGAAAAACTCTTTAAACTCGTTATAAAGCTGAGCGGCAAGGGTTTTATTATGAGCCAGCACTAATGTTGGTCTGTTAAGCCTTTCCACAATATTTGCCATCGTGTATGTTTTTCCTGAGCCTGTTACCCCAAGAAGCGTCTGAAATTTTCTGCCTTTTTCAAAACCTTCCGCTAACGCATCAATTGCCTGAGGCTGGTCTCCCGTGGGGGAAAAACTTGAGACAACTTTAAAATCCGGCATAATCCCCATCCCTTTTTTGCAAATTTTTGTTCGACAAATAACTCTATTTTATCACAAAATCATAATATTCTCAACTCAAAGTTTTTTGTATTGATTTTAAGTAAGACATATATTATAGTATAAACAAATGAACCGGGGGATCTCAATGTATGAAATATAAGAAAAATGTTCTCGTTTGCTTATTAGTATTAACATTATTTTCCGCTTTTATTTATTCTGGCTGTGAGAGAGAAACCGAAATTCAGCCAGTCCCTTCTGAAATAAACACCACACCTCCTAAAATGGTTGAAACAGAAAACTCTGATGCAGCTGACTTAATAAAGAAAATGCAAATGGATAAAAACCAGACTCTTGAACTTAATTTCACACAACCTCTAACTCTGTCCGTCAACGATGCGAGAAACCAGAACGAATACCAAATAATGAACCTAGTGTTTGAGGGGCTTGTGAGAATTTCTGCTGATGAAAACGGAAATGAATTTATAAAACCTGCCGGAGCAAAAAACTGGGATGTTTCCGCTGACGGACTTATCTGGACTTTTGAAATAAGGGAGCATTTCTGGTCAGACGGCGTTAAAGTCACTGCTAAGCAATATGTAGACTCCATTTGCCGGCTGCTGACAAAAAATAACGCCTTCCTTCATGCAGACTATGCTCTTGATATAAAAAACGCTGATCGATTCAGAAGCGGGGAAATTCCATTCTCTGAGGTTGGGGCAAAGGCACTCAGCGATAATACATTGGAAATAACTCTTGAATCCGCCGCACCCTTTGAAAAAAAGCTTCTTTTCCCTTTCATGTTCCCTATAAGGAATGATTTAATTGAAGCGGGAGGAGCAGAATTTTTTAAAAACTATAAGGCACATGCTTATAACGGTCCATTTT
>CAYLSP010000244.1:0-2898 GCA_964385935.1 uncultured Defluviitaleaceae bacterium | reverse complement strand
TAGAAGCCTCATGCTTCATCAATTGCAAGGCTTGTTTTCTAAAAATGTTCAAGTTTTCAGCAGCATTTTCAAGCCTAGCCTTACAAGCATCTTCGGAAAAGGTCACATCAAGTATCCAATGCAATTGGTTTTCAATTGCCCAATGTTTCTTTTGATTTTTAGAAGTGTTTCAGCGGTTGCTGTCTCGTCACTGAAAATGAAGTAATTACGGCTTTCTGTGGGCTCTTTTTCGCCTTCCTGCCTCTTTGAGACAACAACTCCAAAGTCAGAAAAACCAGCCCATTGTCTTTTTGAGTAAACCAATTAATGTCTTTTGAAATGAAACATTCCCTTGTTTCAATGCGTCCGTGGTCTTTTTCAGTTGTTTTGAAATAATGACCTTGAGAACATAATGCTTCTTTGTTTTTATGTAAGACTTCTGTATAATCGGGTATATCCTTTAATAACTCTAAGCTCTTTGAGTGTGATTGAAAAAATAAAAGCTGCACAATTAAGTACTACATATGCTATAATATAGCAAAACAGTAGTGAGCCATAAAGAGCGTCATTTATATCGAAGGATTCTTTGTTAGGCTAAAAAAATTTCCACCGAGTTGCTAATCAGTACAGCAAACTGGTTTCTTCGTTTGCTGGCTTTCGTTTGAGTTGCCCCAATTTGGTTAAATCAAGGTCCACCCATTTCCATTATTTAAGTCCTGCACGTTAGTTAGTTGGAGGATTTACGATTTTATTTTAGATGTGTCATTATCTTTCTATTGCGTCTTGCGCTACATATGATATAATTATCGTATAATACATACGGGAGGATCATTTATGTCAGGACACTCAAAATTTTCCAATATTAAGCATAAGAAGGAAAAAGCGGATTCTGCAAAAGGCAAAATATTTACAAGGTTCGGGAGGGAGTTAGCTGTTGCAGTTAAGGCAGGAGGCTCCGACCCCGCGGGAAATTCCCGGTTGAAGGATATAATCGCTAAGGCAAAAGCTAACAACATGCCTAATGATACCATAGAAAGAAGCATTAAAAAAGCCGCCGGCGAACTTGATACTGTTAATTATGAAGCTATCCGTTATGAGGGTTACGGCCCTAACGGAGTTGCCATAATAGTTGACGCTCTTACAGACAACAGAAACAGGGCGGCCGCAAACATAAGAAACGCATTTACTAAAGGGGGAGGAAGTCTCGGTCTTTTAGGATGCGTATCATTTATGTTTGACGAAAAAGGTCTTATAATGGTTGAAAAGGATGACGATATCGACGAGGATGAACTTATGATGAAGGCGCTGGATGCGGGAGCATCTGATTTTTTGGTTGAAGAAGAAGGCTATGAGATTATTACTGCACCAGGCGATTTTTCTGTTGTGCGTGAGACACTTGAAAAATATGGGGTGCCCATGATTTCCGCCGAAGTTACTTTTATTCCCCAAACTTATGTTGAATTAACTAATGCTGATGATATTAAAAAAATGAACAAAATAATTGATTTACTTGACGATGAAGACGATGTTCAAAATGTATATCATAATTGGTCTGAATAGTAGAGGGATAAATGGCCGTCTTTAAACAGACGGTCAACATCATCTGTAGGAGGAATTAAATGCCAGGCAGGAATGTTTCAACAGCTGTAATTAAGCGGCTTCCCAGATATTACAGATATTTAGGGGATTTGATTGACAGGGGCGTAACGCGTATTTCATCAGGTGAACTCAGCGAAAAAATGAACATAACCGCATCTCAAATCAGACAGGATTTTAACAACTTCGGTTGCTTTGGGCAACAGGGATATGGATATAATGTGGAGAGTTTATACGGTGAAATAACGAAAATTTTGTGCCTTGAAAAAAGCTATAAGCTCATTATTATTGGAGCTGGCAATATCGGACAGGCTCTTGTGAATTATTCAGGCTTTCAAAAGAGAGGGTTTCAGGTGGTCGCCCTTTTTGATACAAACCCAAAGCTTGTAGGTCTTAGTATCAACGGAATAGAAGTTCATGACATAGACGGTCTTGAAGACTTTTTGGAAAACAACGAGGTAAATATAGCCGTGCTGGCCGTACCGGCCTCTAGCACAGTTAAAATCGCTCAAAGATTGTATGCAAAAAAAGTAAAAGGTATTTGGAATTTTTCAAATACTGATATACATGCGCCCGAAGATGTTTTCGTCGAAAATGTTCATCTGACCGATAGTTTAATGACTTTGGTTTATGGACTAAACGATATAAGTAATTAACAATAATAATATGGAGGGATTTTATGAAGAAGTTTATTTATGCTAGTTCCGCTATGCTTTCTCTTGCTTTCGCAATATTTATCGTTCCGCTTATGATATTTGGGTCCGCTGAAGAGGTTATGGTAATAAACAATAGCAGGATATTTACTGAATCTAAGAAGGTTCCTCCTGAGGGGCTTAAAGTAGACTTTGAATTCGACGCGTATTCAGAACCCTCTTTTAGACCTCAATCTTCAACTGCGCCCTCAGACAAATGCTTTTTTAATACAACTTCAGAAAGAGCATTAACTTTTGAATTTAAGGGAGAATCCTTTGGTTCAAAGCTCTGGGCGATAGATTTCCCCCTTGTTAAATCCGACGACGGCAATATAGGTGATCTTACATTTATAAACGGTTTTTACAAAGATGACATTACTGACAGAAATACTCAAAATATTAATTCTTTGACATTATTTTCAACTTGGAAATACGAAGATGATGAAGATGATGATCTTCTTCCCTCAGCAACTATTTATGCAAATAATGTAAAAAATCTTAATATATATGGCACAAATCTTTATTACAACTCTGAAATCAAACATGTTGAAAACTATGATGTCTTTATTGATTCTTCGGAAAAGTGGTTTGAGGGTGCAGAAGAATCTATAGATCAATTAAAGGTTTTAGA
>CAYLSP010000243.1:0-2925 GCA_964385935.1 uncultured Defluviitaleaceae bacterium | reverse complement strand
TGTTAGATGTTAAATTGATAATGGAAAATGTAGATGAAATTAAAAAAAATATTCATATTTTATTATAAAAAATCTGGAGAATAAAAAAAAGGCTTCAGGATTTACTCCTGTGGCCGTTCGCATATCCCAAAAATCTACTGAACTGCTTAACGAAAATAAAATGCAGTAACAAAAGCGGGACTTCCTTTGTAATATATACAAAGGAGGTTGCTATGAAGAATGCTGTTTTAAGATATTACTTAAAAGGTTATAACTGCTCTCAGTGTATATTAAAAGCGGCCGAAGCCGCTTACGGCGTATCTGCCTCAAAGAGCGGTATGCAAATGTGTCAGGGTGTAACAACAGGATTTGGCGTGGGAGAGATGTGTTCAGCCCTGATAGCCTGTGTTATGGTTCTTTCGCTGATGTTTGACGAAGACACTGTAAAACGGCTTAGAATTGACCTGTTGACCCAGTTTCAGGATAGGCACAAGACTTTACATTGCGGAAAGTTAAAGTCTGAACGAACTGGAAGGCAATGTGAAAAGCTTATTGTTGAAATAGGCGAAATGATGGATAACATTATAGAAAATGAATTAAATAACCGCTAAATAAAACAAAGTCGGGGGGACGTGTCAAAATAATTTTGATACGCCCCTTTAAGTTTGCTGATATGTATGGTATTATGAATAAGTTCGGAATTTGTAGTATGGAGGGTTCTTAGTATGAAGAACAAAGAAAAAGATGTCAAGAACTATATCGGCGGTCAGGCGGTTATGGAAGGGGTTATGATGAAGGGCAAAACCATGTATGCCCTTTGCGTAAGAGCAGCAGACGACACAATTAAAACCCAAAAAACCTCTCTAAAGCCGCAAAATAATAAATTTTTGAAGCTTCCCATCGTCCGCGGTGTCGTTGCGTTTATTGATTCGCTCTTTTTTGGAACAAAACTTATTTATGATTCTGCTGAAATGTCCGGCATGGATTTAAAAGAAGAAAATCCTTCAAAATTTGATAAATGGCTTGAAAAAGTTTTCGGAGATAAGCTTTTTAATGTTGTTATGGGAGTATCCGTCGTTTTTGGTCTTGCTCTCGCTATAGGTATTTTTATGCTTCTGCCGGTTTGGATAACCAGCGTTTTAAACGAGCGTATTCCTCCTTGGTCTTTGGGCATAATTGAAGGGCTTGTTAGAATAATCCTTTTTCTGATTTATATTGTGCTTGTCTCAAAATATAAGGAAATAAAACGCGTCTTCCAATACCACGGCGCGGAGCATAAGACTATAAACTGTTATGAAAGCGCACTGCCACTTACGGTTGAAAACGTTAAATCTCAAACAAGACTACATAAAAGATGCGGAACAAGCTTTTTGCTTATCGTTATGATTGTAAGTATGATTGTCTTTTCATTTGTCATTGTGAAGACCGTTTGGGTAAGAATATTAACGCGCCTTGTTTTAGTCCCTCTTGTGGCGGGGCTTTCCTATGAAGTAATCAGGCTTGCCGGACGGCATGACAACTGGTTTATTAACGCAATCAGTTTCCCCGGCTTGTCCCTCCAGAGAATAACCACAAAAGAGCCTGACGAAAAGCAGATTGAAGTTGCCATTGAGGCTATGACAGCCGTTTTGGAGCGGGAAGTTTACCATGAATAATATTAAAGAAGCCCTACTGTTCGGAAAAAATTTTCTAAGAGACAACTATATAGAATCATACAATATTGACGCTCAAATAATTTTAGGCTCTGTTTTAAATCAGGAAAAAATTTTTCTTCTAACTCATGAAGATGAAAAAATCGGTCAAGAAGAAGATAATTTATACATAGAACTGCTTCTTAGGCGTTCTCAGGGAGTACCTGTGGCTTATTTGACCGGAGAAAAGGAGTTTATGTCTCTGCCCTTCTATGTTGACGAAAATGTTCTGATTCCGAGACCTGATACTGAGATTCTGGCTGAGTATTTAATTGATTTCATAAAGAAAAACAATTTTAAAACGGGGCTTGAAATTGGCGTTGGTTCCGGCGCGATTTCGGTTTCTGTATGCAAATATTGTAAAGAAATTCATGTAACAGCCTGTGATATAAGCGAAAAAGCAGTCCTAATATCACAAAAAAACGCTGAAACTAATGGAGTGTCTGACAGATTAAAAATAATTAAAAGCGATTTATTTAGCGAAATACCGCCCTTTAAATATGATATAATTTTTTCAAACCCGCCGTATATTTCTGACCCGCATATGAAAGAATTACCAATAGATGTGAGGTCAGAACCTGAGCTTGCTCTTTACGGCGGCTCAGACGGACTTGATTTTTATAGAGCTATAACAGAAAAAAGTGTTGATTTTTTAGCCCCAAATGGAGTGATTGCATATGAAATTGGTTTTGATCAAGCAACTGCCCTTAAAAATATATTAGCCTCCTTTAATTTTACTGATATTGAAATAATTAAGGATTTAAGCGGCTTCGACAGAGTTGTCACAGCAAAATATAAGGAGAGATTTTATGCTTAGCAGATTAAAAGAATTAGAAGAGAAATATAATCAGATAACTTATAGAATAAATGACCCAGAGGTTATTTCTAACCAAAACGAGTGGCGTGAGCTCATGAAAGAGCACAGTAATTTAACGCCCATAATTGAGAAATACCGCCAGCTTAACAAAGAACTTAAAAACTTGGAAGAAAGCAAGGAAATGCTTGATTCCGGCGGTCTTGACGAGGATATGAAACAGCTTGTTAAAGATGAATTAGCCGAAAGCCGTGAAAAATGCGAGCTTTATAAACAGGAATTAACGATTCTTTTGTTACCGAAAGACCCCAATGATGAGAAAAACGTAATTGTTGAAATCCGTGGCGGGGCGGGAGGCGACGAAGCTGCTCTTTTCGCCGGAGACCTTTTCAGAATGTATTCACGTTACGCTGAACGCCGCCGTTGGAAAACCGAAATCAT
>CAYLSP010000242.1:0-2927 GCA_964385935.1 uncultured Defluviitaleaceae bacterium | reverse complement strand
AGAATATTCTAGCATAGCCGCCTGTTTATGTCAATATGCTATTTTGATTTAGCGTAATTTTTTGTTGTTTTTGCGCCGGTTGGTTTATACCGGCTTTTTTGTTATAGTTGAAAGGGTGTGAAAAATGGAGACAAGGGAAATTGCAGAGAAACTTGAGCTTGAAAGATTAAGCCCATATGCCAGAAAAAGCATTTCTGCCAAACGGGAACTAGATATTGAAAGATGTCCTATAAGGACAGAATACCAGAGGGACAGAGACAGGATTATTCACAGCAAGTCTTTCAGGCGGCTCATGCATAAAACTCAGGTTTTTATTGCCCCGGAAGGAGATCATTATAGAACCCGTCTGTCTCACACATTGGAGGTTAGCCAGATTGCAAGAACAATTGCGAGAGGATTAAATCTCAATGAAGACTTGACGGAGGCCATTGCCCTTGGTCATGACTTGGGACACACCCCTTTCGGACATGCAGGGGAAGAGGTTCTTGACCGTATTATGGAAGAGGGTTTCAGGCATAACGAGCAGTCAGTCCGCGTCGTATCGGTTCTGGAAAAATTAAATCTTACAGAAGATGTAATAGACGGCATAAGAAACCACAGAGGCGGCTGCACTCCGGCAAGCCTTGAAGGCAAAGTGGTTCAGCTTGCCGATAAAATCGGGTATATGAACCATGATATTGACGACGCAATAAGAGCCGGTGTCTTACATAATGAGGATCTCCCCCATGACTGCGTTATGATAATGGGCGAAACTTCAAAAAAAAGAATTGATTTTATGGTTAAGAATATTATTAGAGAAAGTTATGGAAAAAATTATGTTTCCGCAACAGATGAAGCGATGAAAGCTCAGCGGGAACTTAGAAAATTCCTTTTTGAAACGATATATTTATCTCAGCTTCAATCCACTGAAAAAGATAAAATTAAGAAAATATTGTCAGACTTGTTCTTTTATTATGAAGCAAATCCTGAAAAGCTTCCCACTGATTATTACAGTATGCTTGAAAAAAATACTATAAAGCGGACGGTATGCGACTTTGTTGCGGGAATGACGGACAGATATGCAATAAAAAGTTTTTCTTCCATTTTTATCCCTATATCATGGGGAAATTTTTAAAGGATTTTATCGAATTTTGTCGTATCTTTAGTATGAGAGAAGAAAAAAGAGGTGATCGGCTTGTTTTTCTCAGACGACGTGTTAGAGGATATCAGGTCGGGTAATGACATTGTGGATGTAGTCTCATCCTATGTTCCTTTGAAGCAAAAGGGCTCTAATTATTTCGGTCTTTGCCCTTTTCACAGGGAGTCTACCCCGTCATTTTCCGTTCAGGCCGACAAACAGTTTTATCACTGTTTCGGCTGCGGCGCGTCCGGGAATGTTTTCGGTTTTATAATGCAAATAGAAAACTATGATTTTCAGGAGGCAGTAAAATTTCTTGCAGAAAGAATCAGGTATGAAATAACCGATTCTTATTCAAAGTCTGCCCATGAAAAGACAAAGTTAAAAGAGCAGGTATTAGAAATTAATAAAGAGGCCGCTAGATTCTATTATGATTTATTGCAAAAGGATGGTAATGAAGCGGCAAAATATCTGGATCAGAGACAAATTTCAGAGGGAGCAAGAAGAAAGTTTGGGCTGGGTTTTACCGGGTTTTCCAAAAACCCTTTTTTGAACGCATTTGCAGACAAATATGACGAAGAACTTCTTATTAAATCGGGGCTTGTTATAAAAGGTAAAAACGGCGGATCATTTGACCGCTTTTTTAACCGGCTGATGTTTCCTATTTTTGACCTGACAGGGAAAGTTGTGGGCTTCGGCGGCAGGATTATAACAGAAGGCGAGCCGAAATATTTAAATTCCCCCGACACGGTTATTTTTGAAAAGTCAAAAAATTTATATGGCATTAACTTTGCAAGAAAAGCGAAAAAGGAACAGCTTATTCTTGTTGAGGGCTATATGGACGTAATAAGCCTCTTTCAACAGGGAATTGCTAACGTTTCTGCCGCTCTGGGAACAGCCTTTAATCAGGAGCATGTGAAAGTTATAAAAAAAGCCGGTTTTAAATCTGTCTTGATTCTTTTTGACAGCGACGATGCCGGAGAAAAAGCCGCATTAAGGGCAATGCCAATACTTTTGCAAGGTGGGCTTCAAGTTCGGGTTCTTCAAGTAAAAAACGCAAAAGACCCTGACGAGTTTATAAAAAATTTTGGAAGACAAGCCTTTATTGAATTATTGGAAAAAGGTTCTATGAGCCATGTGATGTTTAGGGTTAATGTTTTTAAAAAAAATCACGATATAAATAAAACTGACGAAAAAATATTATTTTTGAATGAAACCGCGAAGCTTATTGCGTCTTTAGATAACGCCATGGAACAGGAAGCCTATATTTCAGAGATTTCAAGAGCCTATAAAATCTCTTTCGAGGCCATTTCAAAAGAAGTGAACCGTATAAACGGCAGACCCGAAGTGATTAATATTCCCACAAGGGACAAGCGTGCGGTTCTAAAAGACACTTTAGCTCTTGACAGCGCAAGGCGCGGCGTTTTAAATGCAATATGCAAAAACGAAGCTACATATAATATAGTAAGTGAATGTATAAGCGCAGAGGAACTTATGATACCGGTCTATATGAAATTTTTCAAAATCAGCGGCGAATTGTATAAAAAGCGGGGCGTAGTTTATTCGGCCGAAGCCATGAATTATTTCGAGTCGCCAGAAGAACAAAAGATTATTGCATCAATTTTTACAGAAACACTGGAATCTACGGATTTAAGAGTATTTAAAAAGGAATTGACACAGCGTCTGGAAATTATTAAAACCGCATTTTACAGCGATTTACTCTCAAATTCTCCAGATATGGACACTATGATGGAAATTTCGACAAAATTAAAGAATGTAAAGGGCTCAATAAATCTTGAAAATTTAATCC
>CAYLSP010000241.1:0-2963 GCA_964385935.1 uncultured Defluviitaleaceae bacterium | reverse complement strand
TGTTTTCAGCGTTGACTTCATAGTCATAGTTTTTGTCTTCGCCGCTTAATCTGATTATAAAGTTTCTTGTATAGCTATCTAAAACTTCACCGTCATGCTTAACAATTTTTTCTATGCTAATATAACTTAATTTCTCCGGCTTTTCTGAATTTATAACTTTAACGCTGACTTTTGTGTCTCTCTCGAATGTGAATGTCCGATTGGCACTGGTTTCTTCGTCAGTCGTTACTGTAACGCTTACAGAGTAGCCGAAATCGTCGCCCTCTCCTTTTTCGGAAACAGTATAGGTTTTGCCAAATACTAAGCTTACAGCAGTATTTTTCTGATTATCTTTGTCAAGAGTAACTACAACCGGTGCGCTGTCGTCGCTTGGAGTAAATATAATCTCAAAGCTTTGATCATTAAAGTCTGCAATGTTATCGCCGTTAAGGTCTTTAACAACTTTTTCGACAGTTATATTTCCGTTAGTCGGAGGAGTGGTGGTCTCGTTGGTAACAACTATTTCAACATCAGTTCCTTTTACAAATGTGAACTTGTTGTCTGTTACGTTCTCGCCGTTAATAGTGATAGACATGTCATACTTATCGGCGTTAAGCTCGGTGACGGTATAGGTGCCGTAAGGAAGCGAAATATCTTCTATAAGTTTCTTTTCGGCATTGAGTTTATAGTCGTGATTTATGCCGTCTTCATCGGTTAATCTGATTGTAAACTCTCCGTCGTAGTTGTCTAAGACTACGCCGTCATGCTTAACAACTTTTTGTATGCTTATATAACTATCTGGAATTTTTGGTGGTTTCTCTGTATTTACAACCTTAACGCTGACCTCTGTGCCTCTGTCAAATGTAAATGTACGATTGGCGCTGACTTCATCATCAGTTGTTACGGTAATGCTTACAGAGTAACCGAAATCTTCGCCCTCTCCTTTTTCAGAAACGGTATAGGTTTTGCCAAAGACTAAGTTAACTGCATCATTTTTCTTGTGGTCTTTGTCAAGAGTAACTATAACCGGGTCGCTGTCGTCATCTGGAGTGAACACGATTTCAAAGCTTTGGTCATTAAAGTCTGAAACGATATCGCCGTTAAGAGCTTCAACAACTTTCTCAACAGTTATATTTCCGTTTGTTGGCGGCGGTGTAGTAGTTTCGTTAGTAACAACTATTTCTATGTCTGTTCCTTTTTCAAATGTGAAAGTGTTACCGTCTACGCTCTTGCCGTTAATTGTTATGGTCTTGTCATACTCATCTGCATTAAGCTCGGTGACGGTATAGACGCCATAAGGAATTGAAATGTCTTTTATTACCTTGTTTCCGGCGCTGAGTTCATAGTCATAATTCTGGCCTTGGCCGGACAATCTGATTGTAAATATTCCTTCATAGCTATCTAAAACTATGCCGTCATGTTTAACAACTTTCTGAAGACTTATATAGCTTAATGGTTCCTCTGTATTAACAACTTCAACGCTAACGGAAACATCTTTGTTAAATGTAAACTTCCGTTCTCCGCTGAGCTGTCCGTTAACCGTCACGTTAATATCTACAGAGTAGCCGAAATCCTCACCCTCTCCAGTTTCAGAAACGGTATAGGTTTTGCCAAAGTCCAGATTAACCGCATCATTTATCTTATGGTCTTTGTCAAGAATAACTTTAACCGGCTCGCTGTTATCGTCTGGAGTGAATACGATTTCAAAGCTTTCATTATTAAAGTCTGCAATTACGTTGCCTTTAGCGTCCTTAACAACTTTCTCAACTGTTATGTTTCCACTTGTTGCCGGAATAGCAACGAGTCCTGCGTCCCAAGTTACGTCAAGGTGGCACTTAGCGTCATTCTCAATAATAATGACTGGTGTCAGGTAGACGAATTGTCCTTCCTCATACTCGAAAGGAAGTTTTGATGGATCTACGTCACTGCCGGTCTTGTTGGTGCCTTCGCCGAATTTAGAGAAATAGTATCCGTCTGGTTTTTCAAATCCGACTACATAATTGCCGGGAAGAAGTCTGTCGAAATGATACTGCCCTTTATCATCCAAAGTAGCGGAATCTAAATATTTAAGCTGGCTGTAATTAATTTCAGCGCCTTCTGTATACCCAACTACTTCAAAGAGAACAACTTTGCTTGCCTTGTCAACAAGTTTTAATCCGCTTGATTGATTACCCGGAATATTGTAGTCGTTCTGGATTCCGTCGTCGTTTTCGTCAAGCCAGACTTGATCGCCTATGGAGGACATGACCACGTTGATTCCTGCAAAGCCAGGCTGTGAAATCATATTGTTTGCACCTGAGGTAGTGTATGCTACGCAGCCCCATGCCACAAACGGCTTATCAAGTACGAAATTATCCCATGCTGAAGATTTTGCGTCAGGTACTTTAACCTGGATTTTAAACTCTAATAATTCAGTATACTCAAGTTCAAAATTCGGTGCAAAATCAACAAAGACAGCCTTAATTTTACTAAAGTCGCTAACTTCTTCAAACAGTTTCCAGTCATCTGATGGGTCAAAGTTAAGAAGATGCTTATTGAGATAGCCTGCTTTTCCGTCTGAGTTCGGATCATCCCGTTCAGATAAATAAACTTTATAGCTTTCTTTAGGAACAACTGACTTGTTGCCTGACTTATCGGTTTTTATAATGTCGGTTAAGCCTACTAACTCAGGATACCATTTAGATCCACGAGGAACTGAATTTAAACCTATTGCCATATCGTTTTCAGACGGCATTGAGAAGGCGATTTTCACTTCATCATGAGTTCTCTTTTCATAGTTTCCTAAAGTAATCTTGAAGTTAGAATTATCCTTGTTACCCGGAGTGCTTGTAGCGTACAGGTCTTTGATATAGTAGTTATCTTGGGCATTAAGGTTTCCGTGTGAACTAAGAATAATTTGTGTTCTTGAATCAACCGTAACCTCAATCCACGCGCTGTCTGATTTAACTACTTTTTCTCCGTTAAGTTGGATACAGTTTTGATCT
>CAYLSP010000240.1:0-2974 GCA_964385935.1 uncultured Defluviitaleaceae bacterium | reverse complement strand
GGTCGGAGATTATTTAACAGGAATTGACGGCAAGAAAATAAAGGACATTTTCGATTATAAATTTCTTATTACAGCCGTATATTTGGAGCTTCAAATAGAAAAGGCTGACGAAAGCCAATGGGTTTTTGAGATTGAGAAAGACGAATGGGAAGATTTAGGCCTTGAATTTGAAAACTGGCTGATAGATGAGGCAAAAAGCTGCCAAAATAAGTGCATATTCTGCTTCATAGACCAGCTTCCGAAAAACATGAGAAAAACCCTTTATTTTAAAGACGATGATGCAAGACTTTCGTTTTTGACAGGGAACTACATCACGTTTACGAATATGAAAGAGGACGAACTTCAGAGAGTAATAGATTATAAATTTTCTCCAATAAATATTTCGGTTCATACTACAGACCCTGAGCTTAGGGTAAAGATGCTTAATAATAAAAATGCCGGCAAAGCCCTTGAATTTATAAAAAAACTTTACGACGCAGGAACAGAAATGAACTTTCAGATTGTTTTAGTGAAAGGAGTTAACGATGGAGAACATCTTTCAAAAACAATTACGGATTTAAGCACCTATATGCCTGTTGCAAGAAGTCTTTCTGTCGTTCCTGTTGGCTTGACTGATTATCGTGAAGGGCTATATAAAATTGAGCCCTTTAATGAGGACGAATCGAAAACAGTTATTGAAACAGTAGAAGCCTTTCAGGAAAAATTCAAGAAGCAGTATGAAAATCCCTTTGTTTTCTGTGCAGATGAGTTTTATTTAAAGGCAAAAGTTCCGTTACCCCCCGTGGATTCATATGAGGGCTTTCCTCAGATTGAAAACGGCGTTGGAATGATGTCCCTTTTTATAGATGAGGTCAACTACGCCCTTGATAATATTGAACAAAAGTCGGGGGACAAAAAAATTTCTGTTGTTACAGGCATTGCTGCTTATCCGTTTATAAAAGAAGTTGCAAATGACATAATGAAAAAGTACAAGGGGCTTGTTATAAATACTTATCCTGTTGAAAACCGCTTTTTAGGGAAGAACATTACTGTTTCGGGGCTTTTGACAGGACAGGATATAATATCGCAATTGAAACAAAAGGAACTTGGAAGCGCAGTTCTTCTTCCCGAAAACCTTTTAAGATCAGGCGAACAGGTTTTATTGGACGACATAACAATAGACGATATATCAAATGAACTGAACACAAAAGTCCTCCCCGTTAAAGTAAACGGCGAAGATTTAGTTTCAACAATATGGAGGTTAAAATGAGCAAACCAGTAGTGGCTGTTGTAGGCCGCCCAAATGTGGGAAAATCAACTTTATTTAACAGACTGGCCGGAAGCCGCATAAGCATTGTCGAGGACACTCCCGGCGTTACAAGAGACCGTATTTATGCCGACGTGGAGTGGCTTAACCACAAGTTCACTTTAATTGACACAGGCGGCCTTGACCCCGATTCTGAGGACGTAATGATAAAAGAAATTCTGAGTCAGGCCGTTATAGCCATTGAAACCGCTGATGTTATTCTTTTTGTGACGGACGCTAAAACAGGGATAACAGAAGCTGATGCAGACGTTTCTAATATACTGAGAAAGACTAAAAAGCCTGTGGTTTTGGCCGTTAATAAAGTTGACGATATGAGAAAAGAAGCCGAAATTTATGAATTTTATTCTCTGGGGCTTTCTGATCCAATCGCTATATCAGCCGGACAAGCTCTTGGTCTTGGGGATTTGCTTGACGAAATCGTGTCCCATTTTCCACAGGGCTATGAAAATGAAGAAGAGGATGACGTTATAAAGGTTGCAATAGTTGGGAAACCAAATGTTGGCAAGTCTTCAATCATCAACCGTATTTTAGGGGAAAAACGACTTATTGTCTCAAATATTCCGGGAACAACAAGAGACGCAGTAGACACGCCCTATGAGCGTGACGGCAGAAAATTCGTCTTTATTGACACTGCCGGAATCAGGCGAAAAAGCAAAATTAAAGAGGACATTGAAAAATACAGCATAATCCGCGCAGTTGCAGCCGTTGAGCGCTGTGACGTTTGTGTGCTTGTTATAAACGCCGAAGAGGGAATAACGGATCAGGATACAAAAATAGCGGGAATCGCCCACGAAAAGGGAAAAGCCGCAATAATCGCCGTTAATAAATGGGATGCTATTGAAAAAGACGAGAAAACAATGAAAAAGTTCACTCAGGATATTGAGAAGGAACTGAAATACATGCCCTACGCCCCCATGTTATTTATTTCGGCTTTGACGGGGCAGCGTATATCGAATCTTTTTGAACTTGTTAATATCGTTAACGAAAATAGCTGCCTCAGAATTTCAACAGGGCTTTTAAACGACGTACTTATAGAGTCTGTTGCTATGGTCGAACCGCCTCAGGATAAGGGCAAACAGCTTAAAATATACTTCATTACACAGGTTGCTGTAAAGCCCCCAACATTTGTTCTTTTTGTTAACGACGTTGAACTTTTCCACTTCTCTTATAAACGCTATATTGAGAACCAGTTAAGACAGTCCTTCGGTTTTAAAGGCACGCCTATTCACTTGATTATAAGACCGAACAAAGATATGTAGAGAATTAGCTGAGATTTAGGAGAGACTTATGTATAGACTGATTTGCGTTTTAATCGGATATTTTATCGGCTGTATACAAACGGCGTATATAACAGGTCGCGTTGTGGGAAAACGTGATATTCGTGAATTTGGATCTGGAAACGCCGGAACAACTAACATAACAAGAGTTCTGGGGCTTAAAACAGGAGTATTTGTCTTTTTCGGCGATTTTTTAAAGGCAGTTTTGGCATATACTATTTGCGCACTGATTTTTGAAGGCGGCGGGGTTTTTATCCCTCTTGGGGTAAACGGTTATTTGCCGGGGCTTTATGCTGCTGCCGGCGTTATTATCGGACATAATTTTCCTTTCTTTATGAAGTTTAAAGGTGGGAAAGGTTCAGCTTCTACAATCGGGACAATTCTCGTTTTT
>CAYLSP010000239.1:0-2992 GCA_964385935.1 uncultured Defluviitaleaceae bacterium | reverse complement strand
CTCGGTGTCACGGCAGGTTTTGGAATGATGTTAACGAAGGAAACAGTGATACACCATTATGCGAGAATTGTTTTGATAGTAATTATACTCGTTGTGAGCATTGTAGCGCAGTAATAAATTATGATGACGCTTATTATGAGGAGGATGACGAAGACCGAGACACACTTATAGAGCCAATAGAAAGGCCTAAGGCTGATAGACCAGTGATGTTACCACCTATACAGATCAATAAAAATACAGATATGCCGCTAAAAAAGGGTGGGCTGTCGGGTTACAATCATGCTTTTGAATCTGCTTGTAATTTTTCCGTTAGATGCACGAAGAGGACTGAATACATAACTCCAGAAAAGAATTTTGCTAAATACGACTTGAAAATCACTTTTATATCAGAAACAGGTTTGCAAGAAAAAATGATATGTAATATTGATGAAGATGAATATTTTGGTGGACTTGATTTCATAACCAAACGAACTTACGGAATGGCGTCTTTTTCAGATAGTCCTAGAGCTAAAAGTATACTTAGAGAACACATTTGCCACGACTAAAGGCGGAATGGAGCTTGATGCCAATAGATATTCTGATGCAGTGTATTTATTGGATGATTTGCATCCTGCTAGCACTTATGCCGAACAGAAAATTCTATCTGGCAAACTGGATGCAATTGTACGAATTTACGCTGACAGAGTGCCACCTCACAGGATGGGCAGAGATTATAACATGTCAAAAGAAAATAAACCGACAGGATTATGTATGATTACAGGAGAACTTATTGATGGAGTTGAATCATGCTTAGCTAGATGCTTAGTTGTAAATAATGACGCTAATTCTAGCTGTCGAAAGGATTTGCTGACATACTATCAAAATAACGGAATATTTATTTCAACTTACTTTTATAACTTTATAAAATGGCTTGCTCCGAGGTTTAATAGCTTAATTGGAGTCATAAAAAACTTATATCCTGAAGTGAGGAGTCAGTATAACGTAAAAAATGTTCATGCTAGATACGCAGACGTATATGCTGCTTACCAGGTAACAGCTATGATTATGTCCAAATATTCCATTGAAGTAGGAGCTATGACAAATGAACATGCTAACAATTTTCGCAATAAAGTTGAAAAAGCAGTTATAGAAACTATAATTGCGAACTCTGATTTAATAATTGATGTTGATCCTGCTCTCATAATTATTTATGCCATAAATAATATGTTGCAAAGTGGAGAAATAAAATTGCCTATGTATAAAAAAGGTGAAAAACCACCCACTGGCATATTGATGTTTCAGGATGAAAGTGCGCTTTACTTTTCTCCATCTGAAATTGAAAAGTATTTACATCAGTACTACAGGCAGAGACAGTCATATTTACCAATTAATACTACTAGTTCATTATTGCTGGAATTGGACAGAAAGGGGCTAATAGTAACTGAGCAGGAAAAACAGAATGGTCGTACAGTTACTAAGCGCACCATAAAGGTCACTTTTGCTGACGGATCACGCGTGAGGTATATGAAAATTATTAAATCTGTATTTTTTGCACTATTAGAAAAAAATTCAATATGAAATTAAATCAAGAGTAATAACATTCGTTCACCTTAGTATTTCTTTCCTATGCTAACTTTATAATGAATGCACTACAATAAGGAATAATTGTTAATATTTAAGAGAAAAATATACTATACTGAGAGGAGGTTCGCCATGGAGATTTGCGTAAATAATTCGTTAAAAATAGTCGAGATTTGGCTGACAAGAGCCGAGCAAGATGAAAAGACATACCAATTGATTCAGCCACTATATGAAAAATACAAGAAATACAAAGTTGCAATATTTGAATCGGGACATGGGGATCTCTTGGATTTTACAACGGGGTTGCTTATACACAACAGAAAAGGGACGCCAAACGCGTCCTAGGTTCTGAATATTCTTTAGTGTAAATGGAATAACTCCACAAATTATTGCAACAATATTATCACAGCTAAACAGGGCAACGGTGGAGAGACTGTGTCAAAACCCTAGATATTACCATAAAAAAGAGATATAATTACCATATGATATCCAAGAGGGGGAGATGTTGTCATGGGTTATATCACAGGTGCTATTCGAGAGCAAATAACACTGTTTCCAGATAGCATAGACGAGTATATAGCAGAAACAGATGCTGTGCGTGTAATCGACGTATATGTAGAAAAATTGGACATAGGGAAACTCGATTTTACAAAATCAACCCCGAACGACACGGGGCGACCGCCATATTCGCCAAAGGATATGTTGAAATTATATATTTATGGATATATGAACCGGATACGATCGTCACGCCGGCTGGAAAAGGAAACAAACCGAAACGTCGAAGTAATGTGGTTATTAAAGAAATTAACACCCGATCATAAAACAATAGCGCGGTTTCGCAGCGAAAACTCCTAGGCGTTAAAAGGCGTATTCCGGGATTTTGTGAAACTGTGCCTCGGGCTTGGGATATATGGCAGAGAATTTGCAGCGATAGACGGCAGCAAGTTTAGCCAAGTCCGAAGGAAAATACAGGGGCAGGGTGAGCAAAGAATCCCCTGACTTTGAAAAAGTAGTCATTTTATGGAGAAATAAAAAAATAACAGCAACCCAAGCTATGAAAAAATTAGTAATGAGTAAATCATCATTTTATCGGAGATTGAGCACATGGGAACGCTAATGTTACCATGTGCTTTGCTTTTACAACAAATACATGACGCTGGTGGTGATTATGTATTGGCGCTCAATGGCAATCAGGGGACATTGTGCGAAGATGCAACACTGTTTTTGAACAGCTATATTTTGGCACAGGACAAAAAGACTCTTGCGGCCATCAGACAGTATGCAAGAACAATTGAAAAAGACCACGGACGAATAGAGAGCCGCGAATGCTATATAACAACTGACATTGGCTGGCTTCTACAAAAAGAAGCGTAGCCTGGTCTTTCGGGCATAGGCGTGGTTATTTCCAAACGGCAGGAAGGCGATAACGAGC
>CAYLSP010000238.1:0-2993 GCA_964385935.1 uncultured Defluviitaleaceae bacterium | reverse complement strand
ATTAAACGCACTTCTTAAAGATGTGACCAAAGCCGAAGACAAAATTTCAATCATTTATAATTATATAGTTAAAAACCTGAGCTATGATTTCGACAAGTTGAATAATCTTACTAGTGATTATATTCCCAACAACGACTTGACTTATAAAAATAAAGCCGGAATTTGTTATGATTACTCTTCTTTGTTCGCTTCTGTTTTGAGAGCCAACGGCATACCGGCAAAACTTGAAAAAGGTTATTTTACTGAAGTTGAGGCTTATCATGCTTGGAATCAAGTATTTTTGAACGGTCAGTGGGTTTTCGTTGATACCACCTATGACTCACAGGCTAATCAGTACAAAATGGAATACAAAATGATTAAAGATGCCTCAAAGTTTAAAGTAATGTTTAAGTACTAATCCATTTAATGGTTAGGATAAATTTTCCCAGTTGACTAGTCAATTGGGGAGAACTGATAAGTACTGCGTTTCCATACAGTTCTTATTTCTCTTTTTCCTCTCTCTCTTGAGGGTTGCAAACTGCAACCCTCACTTTTTTATTAATCCACAGGAGGACGTTTATGAGAGTCTTTTCAAAAAAATTTTATACTTATGAAACCCAAATCGGAAAAATTTTTATTTCAGAAAACGGCAAAGCAATTACTCATGTTGAGTTCAGAGAGCTGAGTTTAACTGATGCCGCTATGGATGAAACTCCATTAATTAGACAAACCTATTGTCAAATCAGCGAATATCTCAATGGAAAGAGAACTTCCTTTAACATCCCTATTGAATTGAACGGAACTGAATTCCAGAAAAAAGTCTGGTCGGTTCTCCTCAGTATCCCTTATGGAGAAACAAGGACATATGGTTTTGTTGCCGCAGAAATTGGAAATAATAAGGCCTATCGGGCTGTTGGCCTTGCTAATAATAGAAACCCTATCTCAATAATTGTGCCATGCCATAGAGTTATCGGCGCGGACGGAAGTCTTGTAGGTTATGGCGGGGGACTTGACATTAAAAAGATACTACTTGAAATTGAAGCAAAAAACTCCGATATTTAATAGTCCGCACATTTTTTCCTCTTTTTATCATATAATTTATTATAGCATTGTTTGAAAAGAGGTTTAGCATGTATGACAATAAATACCCTGATTTAAGTGACATTCCCGAACCTTTTCGCACAAACCTTTACAAAAACGCCTCAGCTGTCGATAATGATATAACCGCCGAATCTATGAATTTTAGTTATAGCAAAACACCGACCAGGGATATGATTTTTCTGCTTTTCATACTGATTATGTTTTATGGGTAAGATATAAAAAACAAAAGAAGATGTAAAGATGAAGAACAGGAGCTGAACCCCTACTATGGTAAATGCTTTTTCGGCAATATTTAGTAACTTACAGATCCCGGTTATTATATGCTCAAGCTCAGGGGATCTTCCGATCGCCTATCTGAATTCAGCCGCAAGGATCATCTTTTCCCCCGAACTTGTCGCAAACCATCATGCAGAAGACAATTGGGACGAACATATTAACCTCAAAGACATTCTTAAATTTAAAACCCCGGTGGTCTTTGACGAGCTTTTTAACTCTGTCAAAAAAAACCTCTCAGTCGACAATATTAAGGTGGGGCTTATTACCTGTAGCGATGATGACTTTCAGGCCTCACTCTCTGTCAATCTAATAAACTATAATGAATCTGAATATTTCGTTATATATATCCACCCCGAATCTAACAATGAAAAACGCATGTTGGATAAAGACAGCTTAATTTATAAGGTTTTTAATGCCGCCTACAGCTCGGATGATATAGATGGAACAATTAATAAAACATTGGGGCTTGTAGGAGAGTATGTCAAGGTGAACCGAATTCATATCTTTGAGGGGATATCTTCTAATTTGGCCTCGAATACCTATGAATGGTGTGCCTCCGGAATAACGTCCGCTATTTACAGACTACAGAACCTTGATAAAGATGAATGTGGTTATGAGACAATCGTTGAAAAGGGTATACTAGTATCCAGCGATATCAGGACACTCCCGGACATTGAGAGAATACCTTTTGAAGCCTTGGGCGTAAAATCATTGGCTGCTTTCCCTCTGAGCCTGTCGGACAAACCCTTGGGTTATATAGGATTCGCCCAATGCGCTGATTATAAAGACTGGTCATTTAATGAAATAGAGCTTCTGAAAGACATAACTAAAATTATTGCCTCCCTTATTTCAAGGAAAAATTCAGAAGATCAGACAAGACGAAGCTTTGAAGTTCTTCAAACTATTTCGGATAACATGGACAACTTTGTGTATGTTACCTCCCTTGATAAATTTGAAGTGGTGTTCATAAATAAGAGCCTATTAGGAATGTTAAAAAAAGACCCTGAGGATATTCTGGGGCAGAAATGCTGGAAAGTTATTCAAAGGGGAAAGTCTGACGTTTGTGATTTTTGCCCCCTTAAAGTTATGCTGGATGAGAACGGAAATATACTTAACAAAGAATTTGTTTGGGAATTTCAAAACCCTCTTACAAGGAAATGGTATCTGGTTAAGGACTCCCTTATTAAGTGGATTGACGATTCAAATGTCCATATCGGTACAGCCACTGAAATTACACATCAAAAAAAATACGAGTCCAGATTAAAATATTACGCTTCAACTGATATGATGACGGGTTCTTTTAACAGAGAATGGGGATATAAGATATTAAACGAATTAAGAAACAAAATCGATCTGGCATCTTCGCCTATAAGTCTTTGCTTCCTTGACATTGACGGACTGAAAATGGTCAATGACACCTATGGTCACAATGCGGGTGACAGCATGATAATCCAGATTGTTTCAGCTATTAATTCATACTGCCGAAAAAGCGACATGCTCTGCCGCTGGGGCGGGGACGAGTTCATCCTGATTCTACAGTGTGACGTGGAATGCGCAGAAGCAATAATGAAAAACATTATATTAAAACTAAAAAAAATAAATGATTCTAATCAAAATGATTTTGATTTAAGCTTTAG
>CAYLSP010000237.1:0-3010 GCA_964385935.1 uncultured Defluviitaleaceae bacterium | reverse complement strand
CTGCCAAATTTCTAAATCGGGCCTAAAAGTGGGAATAAGAGAAACACCATTTTTAGTCTCGACTTCAATACTGTTTAAAATTCTGTCCATTTCTTCGTTACTAATATCCGTGCCTAAAAGCCGGTTTATATCATCATATGAAAAGCTGATTTCATGCTTACTAACAGGTCTTGGATAACAATCCACCATTCCTTTTACAACTTCACCATAACCCAGTTCTTCAATAAGATGAACTGCACGGTTTACTGCGATTTCTGCTAAATTAGGGTCAAGACCTTTTTCAAATTTGGATGACGAATCCGTCCTAAGTCCCAATTTTTTAGATGTAAGCCTGATATTAGTTCCATTAAAGCAGGCGGACTCAAATAAAACAGCGGAAGCCTGCCCAGTTATTTTCGAGTTTTCGCCACCCATAACGCCCGCTATTGCAACGGCTCTTTCCGGGTCAGAAATAACAAGCATAGATGAATCCAAAATTCTTTCTTCTCCGTCCAGAGTGACAAATTTCTCGTTATCCTCCGCATTTCTTACAATAATTTTTTTGCCGGAAATATTGTCTATGTCAAAGGCGTGCATTGGCTGTCCCAGTTCAAGCATGACATAGTTCGTAATATCGACAATATTATTAATGGGGCGAATACCTGAGGCTGTAAGTCTGTGTCTGAGCCAAAGAGGCGAATCCTCTATTTTAACGTTTTTAACAGCTCTGGCAATGTATCTGGGGCAGAGGTCGGGATTTTTTATTTCCACTGAAATCATTTCAGAAATTTCCCCGGGTGCTTTCTCTAAAACAGATAAATCGGGTCTTCTCAAAGGCTGATTAAACGTAGCCGCAGCTTCTCTGGCGATTCCGAAAACAGAAAAACAATCGGGGCGGTTTGAGGTTATTTCATACTCAACGACGTCCTCACAGAGCATTAATACGTCTCTGACATCTGCTCCTGGTTTTTGCTCTTCCTTAAATATATAAATTCCGTTTTCATGGGATTCGGGATAATCGTGGATATCATAACCAAGTTCCTGAATCGAACAAAGCATACCCTCTGATTTAACGCCTCTTAATTCTCCCGTATTGATTTTAACACCTTTTGCAAGTGTCGCTCCGTCAAGGGCAACAGGTACGTAGTCCGAAACATTTATATTAGTTGCCCCGGTAACTATCTGGAGAATTTTTTCACCAACATCAACTTTCACAACAACAAGTTTTTCGGCATTACTATGCCTTTCAATAGATAAAATCTTTCCAACAACAATATTTTCAAGCTCACCGCCAAGACGGGCAACCGTTTCAACTTTACTGCCCGACATTGTCATTTTTTCGCTAAAGGTTTTCATATCACAATTAATATCAACAAAGGCTTTAAGCCATGACATAGGTACATTCATATTAAGTCCTCCTTTTTAACATAATGCAAAAATTTATCTGAACTGCCTTAAAAACTTAACGTCATTCTCGAATAAAAGACGCATATCCGAAATGTTATACCTCATTATGGCAATACGTTCAAGACCCATTCCGAAAGCGAAGCCTGTATAAATTTTCGGGTCGATATCGGACATTTCGAGAACCTTAGGATGAACCATGCCGCAGCCCAAAATTTCTATCCAACCGCTGTCTTTACACATTCTGCATCCCCTGCCGCCACAGGAAAAACACTCCAAATCCATTTCAGCACTAGGCTCTGTGAATTGGAAATGATGCGGTCTAAAGCGGACTTTCGCCAAATCGCCGAAAAGTTCTTTTGCAAATACTGATAGTGCTCCTTTTAAATTACCCATTGTAATATTTTTGTCAACAATAAGCCCTTCAAGCTGGTGAAATACAGGTGAATGGGTTGCGTCAACCTCATCTGAACGAAAAACTTTACCGGGGGCGATTACTTTAATTGGCGGTTTTTTGCTTTCCATTGTTCTGACCTGAACCGACGATGTTTGAGTTCTGAGGACGTAACCGCCCTCCACATAAAATGTGTCCTGCTCGTCCTTCGCCGGATGATTGGCCGGTATATTAAGAGCCTCAAAGTTATAATAATCCGTTTCAACGTCAGGTCCTTCGGCAACCTCATAGCCCATGCCCATAAAAATCATTTTTATTTCTTCTATAATAGATGTCATGGGATGTTTAGCCCCTCTTGACATCATTTTTCCGGGCATTGTTACGTCTATCCGTTCGCTAACTAACCGCGCGTTTATTTCAGCATTTAAAAGATTCTCTTTAGCATTTTGAATGGCTGATTCAATAAATTCTCTGGCCTCATTGGCAAGCTGTCCGATAATCGGTCTTTCCTCCTGAGACAGACCGCCCATACCCTTTAAAATCTGTGTCAGTTCTCCTTTTTTGCCCAAGAACCTGACTTTTAGTTCGTCCAGTTCTTTAACCGACAAATCAGCAGAAAGGGCTTTTTTAGCTTCTTCCATAATGTTCAGCAAGGTTTCTCTCACAAAATTCACTCCCTAAAATAGTTATAATCAAGTTTTGAAAACAAAAAACATCCGCTCCAAAGGAACGAATGTATCGTCTAACCACCCTGATGTTTCCGCCAAACAGCGGCTTTTCCCTTAACGCGAGATAACGTGTTTCCCTACTAAAAGTTCAGGAGACAAGCTCCGGCGGGAACTTCGGCACAGTTGAAAATAAAAAACGGTTTCAGCCAATAATAGGATTTTCCTACTAAACGCCGCTTTCTCTCTGCTATCTCAAAAATGCTTACTTTTCGCCTTCACAGCTTGTGTATATTGTAAAAAAGTATAACATACCGCTGAGATTTGTCAATAGATTATTTATTAGGAACACGTTCGTTTCATTCTGCAATAGACTTAAAACTACTCATCAAGACAATTCCAGAAGCATATCAACCCGACTGTACGGTGTCCTTATGACAATGTGCGATGTCCTTCATCTTTTCGTGGTTCGATTTTTTTCAATCTGCAAGCCAACGGCTTCAAGATTGCTTTTGATTTGCTTAAACATCTTTGCAAGCCTTATTGCATCAGACGGATAATTCTTTTC
>CAYLSP010000236.1:0-3021 GCA_964385935.1 uncultured Defluviitaleaceae bacterium | reverse complement strand
CTACCTCCTTTCCCAATCATGAGGGGCTTATATTCGTTGCTGCCCATTTTAGAGCATGTCTTTTAACGGATTAACGAATACAAGAATAATAGCTATAACAAGACCATAAATAGCTGCTGTTTCGGCAACCGCGCAGCATACTACCATTGTTGAAAGAACTGTACTTCTTGCTTCTGGTTGACGTCCAACGGCTTCAGCCGCTTTACCTGCCGCATAACCCTGTCCGATACCTGTACCAAGACCGGCTACAAGAGCTAAACCTGCACCAATTGCTGAGCATCCTAAAATAAATGCTTTTGGATCGTTCATTAAAATTCCTCCTTAATTTTAACTTAAATTATTTATATAAAAACATAGAACACAAAATTGACCGCAACTCGGCTTTTTACTGACAATTAACTTTCATCGCCCAATTTGTCGCGAATAAATGTTAAGCTTAGAACTACGAAAATAAATGTTTGAAGGAAACCGGCAAATACGTCAAAATAGAGATGGAGAGCCGCCGGTATACCTATTTTTAGAAACCAGGGCATTTGATAAAACAGACCCATAATAATCATGCCGCCCAAAATATTACCGAAAAGACGGAAGGACAGCGAAACGGTTGACGAAACCGCCCCGATAATGTTTATAGGCAGGAAAAGGAAAAACGGTTCAAGATATCCTTTGAAATAAGCCTTCGTATTTTTTGTTATGCCCATGAAATGCATCATACAAAACGTAACGAGAGCCATAGCTAAAGTTGTGGCAATATCCGCTGTTGGCGGCCTTAATCCGAAAAGACCGGTAAGATTGGAACATAAGATGAAAGCAAAAATACCAAAGAACCAGTTGGCAAAATACGCGTATTTTTCGCCTAAATTGCTGTTAGCAAAATTTATCATTGACTCAACCATGATTTCTAAAACATTTTGAAACCCTGTTGGTTTGTCGGTAAATCTCTTAATGGCAATTCGCGCGATTATGCCGAAAATAATTAAAACCAGCATTACGATCCAGGTGTTAAATATTGTCTCCGTGATGTAAAAAGTCCTGCCGAATAACTCAAAGCTTCCATAAATGTGGACATTAAAGTCCATGATCGCCTCACTCCTTTCCAGAACGGACAAGCCGCTATTTTATAATAACTTTATAATAGCGCGAAAATATCTTTCGCGTAATTACCTCTTAGTTTTTAATCTTATTAGATTTATTATCGTCCTTTATAAAAAGCCTGACTAAATAGCTTGAAAGATGCATAGACACAAAACTCGTAACTACGCCGTAAAAAGCGGCGGTTGAAACAAAAACCGACGCAACAAGAACCAAGGCAGTCAGACCGAATCTTGAAAGGGATTGAAGCTGCATATAATTTCCGGCTCTTTCTTTTGGCATGTCGAGAGAGTTTATAGCCGAACGCTCCATTAAAACTACTTTAACAGCCGAAAACAAGACTCCTATTCCAACGCCTAATAAATACCCCAGCTTATCAGCCAGAAAAAAACAACCGGCTACGGAGGCAATAATGCTAACCGCCCCAGTAATAATTATAAGCTTCACAGAAACATCAGATAATTTCATTTTATCCCTCATTTCATAGCTTCCAGTATTATTTTGCAAAATATTTCGTTTTTTATTTATCTTCTTTATTATCTTCTTGATTATTTCTATCCTTAGTTGGACCTAGGGCCATGGTATAAAGCTGTTTAATGGACGCCGCAACGCCGGAAATGGTCATAATGATTAAAAGTATGGGGCGGGTATTGAAAATAGAATCCAAAAAATTTCCCAGAAGAATGCCACCGATAACGCATATGGCCATGTTTAAACCAATTTGGGTTAAAAGAGCCAGAGCGCTGGAGGTTTCTTTTGAATTTAATTTAAATTTTATCTAAATCACATCCCGCCTATATTGATTAAGATGTAAAGTCATTAGGTCTTTCTTTTAATATACCATAGCTGTATAAAATGCTGTTTAAAATCCTTCCAGAAGCGTTTCCATCGCCAAAGGGATTCTTAGCTCTTGCCATTTTCTCATATCGCTCAAAATCCGTTAAAAGAGAACATGCCTCATTATAGATATTCTCCGATTCAGAACCGGCAAGCGTCATTGCTCCTGCATTTAAACCCTCAGGTCGTTCAGTGACATTTCTCAAAACTAAAAGGGGCTTATCAAGTGCCGGGGATTCCTCCTGAATACCACCCGAATCCGACAGAATCAAATAGGATCTCTTCATCAAATTATGCATATCCACCATGTTAAGAGGATCTGTCAGAATAACATTTTTAGTTTGAACAAGAATCTCACGGACAGTTTCCTGAACCAACGGATTCAAATGGACGGCATAGACAACCGTTACGTCCTCAAAGTCCTCAGCAATACGTTTAATTGCTGTGCATATGTGGCGAAGGGGTTCTCCCAGATTTTCCCGTCTGTGAGCCGTAACAGTCAAAACCCGCTTTGTGTCAAAGTCTATAGTATTCAGTATTCCCTCTTTAAATTCATAATTCGGGGCAATTGAATATTTTAAACAATCAATTGCAGTATTTCCAGTGACAAATATTTTTTCGGCAGAAATATTCTCTTTCAAAAGGTTTTTCTTTGCATTTTCAGTAGGCGCAAAATAGAAGTCCGCTAGAGATGTGGTCAACAGTCTGTTCATTTCTTCGGGATAGGGCTGATATTTGTCATATGTCCTTAGTCCGGCCTCAACATGTCCCACCTTTATTTGAGCATAAAAAGCCGCCAAAGCCGCCGCAAATGTTGTTGTCGTGTCGCCGTGAACAAGAATTAAATCAGGCTTTGCTGATTTTAAAATGTCCTCAATCCCTGAAAGCGCCCTTGTCGTTATAGAACCAAGAGTCTGCCTGTCCTGCATAATATTAAGGTCATAATCGGGAACAATCTTAAATATTTCAAGCATTTGGTCAAGCATGTTCCTGTGCTGGGCCGTAACTAAAACACTACATTCAATATTATCGGATAATTCTAACATTTTTATTAGGGGTCCCATCTTAGCAGCTTCTGGTCTTGTCCCAAAG
>CAYLSP010000235.1:0-3049 GCA_964385935.1 uncultured Defluviitaleaceae bacterium | reverse complement strand
CTGGGTCAGGTGTTTTAGCAGCGCACGTCGTTTATATAAAAAATAATATTTTTAGAATGGAAGTTATTTGTGACGAAATGGCAAAAGCTTCAAAACCGGGGCAGTTTGTGTCTTTATATGTTCCTTCTAAAGCCAATTTGCTTCCCCGCCCAATAAGCATATGCGACGTTGTTGGCGACACAATTGTTTTTGTTTACCAAATAGTTGGTGACGGAACAAAATGCCTGTCAAATCTTAAAAAAGGTGATTTTGTAGAACTGACAGGAAGTACAGGGAACGGCTTTGACTTAACTCTTTCTGAAAAAGCTGAAAATATTGCCGTTGTGGGCGGCGGTATAGGAGTTCCGCCGCTGTTATACCTTTCAAAAAATCTTAATAAAAAGAAAACTGATTGCTTTTTAGGCTTTAATTCAGAGACAATTTTGGCTAACGAACTTGCCGAAAATTGTAATGAAGTTACTATTTCAACAGTGGACGGAAGCTCGGGTTATAAAGGCAATATTATTGAAGCGCTTAAAAAATCAAATAAAAAATATGACCTGATTTATGCCTGCGGGCCAATGCCAATGCTTTTAGCCCTTATTGAATATACAAAAGCAAATGGTATTAAATGCCAGATTTCAGTTGAAGAGCGGATGGCTTGCGGTCTGGGAGCATGTGTCGGTTGTGCCTTTGCTGTAAAAGCCGGAAATGATTTTGTCTATAAAAAAGTCTGCGTTGACGGTCCTGTTTTTGACAGCGAGGAGGTGTTTATCCAATGAGCGTTGACTTATCAGTTAACATATCAGGAATAGATTTTAAAAACCCGGTTATGACAGCTTCCGGAACGTTTGGCTCAGGAAAGGAATACAGCGAATTTGTTGACCTAAATAAATTGGGCGCGATTGTCTGTAAGGGCGTGTCAATCACCCCATGGAATGGCAACAAACCTCCGCGCATAGCAGAGACTTATGGGGGAATGTTAAATAGTGTGGGATTGCAAAATCCCGGTGTTGAAAGCTTTATAAAAACTGAAATCCCTTTCATGAAAAAATTTGATACGAAAATTATTGTTAATATATGCGGGCATACTGTGGAGGAATATTGCGAGGCCGTAAAAGCTCTTAATGATCCCGAACATGGAATTGATATGTTTGAACTAAACATCTCCTGCCCAAACGTTTCAGAAGGAGGAATTACCTTCGGAACTAACACAAAATCCGTTTTTGAAGTCGTACAAAAAGTTAAAAAAGTTTCAGAAAAACCCTTAATAGTGAAACTCAGTCCAAATGTGACAGATATAGTAGAAATCGCAAAGACGGCTGAATCGGCGGGCGCGGACGCAATAAGCCTTATTAACACTCTTTTGGGAATGAAAATAGATATTGAAAAAAGAAAGCCTGTTTTGGCTAATATAATGGGAGGTCTGTCAGGCCCATGCATAAAGCCGGTGGCGCTGAGAATGGTCTATCAGGTTTCAAAAGCCGTAAAAGTCCCTGTGATAGGCATGGGAGGGATTTCAACTGCTGAGGACGCAATTGAATTTATTATGGCAGGTGCATCTGCAATATCCGTAGGAACAGCGAATTTTAGAAATCCTTATGCCACAATGGAAATTTTATCAGGCATTGAAGCATTTATGGAAATTAGAAAAATAAAAAACCTTTCTGAAATAAGAGGGATAATATAGGAGGGGAAACAATGGTTTCCAGAGAAAGAATTGAAGAAATTTTAAAAGAAACGGATGTTTTACAAACAGGGCATTTCCTTTTAACGTCAGGCAAACACGCTGATAAGTACATGCAATGTGCTAAAATTTTGCAATATCCAAATTTCACAGGCGAAGTTTTAGAAAACGTTGCTTACGCGTTTAAAAACGCAAATGCCGATTTAGTTATTGCACCTGCAATGGGTGGCATTTTAGTTGCCTATGAACTGGCCAGACAGCTTAATATAAGAAACCTCTTTGCTGAAAGAGAAGACGGAAAAATGACCTTGCGCCGCGGCTTTTTCATACCGGAAGGAGCTAGGGTTATTGTAGCAGAAGACGTTATAACAACCGGTGGTACAGTGGTTGAAATCATTGATTTAGTTAGGGCTCAGGGCGGAATACCAGTTGGCGTTGGTCTAATTGTTGATAGAAGCGGCGGAAAAATTGATTTCGGTATTGAAACCCATGCTGCATATACAGCTGATATTATTTCCTATGAAGCGGAAGAATGTCCTCTTTGCAAAAAAGGATTACCAATAACTAAGCCAGGTAGTAGGATAGTAAAATAATCGGCGCCCTTTCGGACGCCAATCATCTATTTACTATTTAGCCTTATTAAATTTGGATAAGTTTGTTATTCTTATATAATTGTTTGGCGTCATTGTTGTATTGGTTGTAGTTGTATTAACTTTTCCATCCATTTTAATGTTGTTGGCGTTTTGATTAGTATTAGTGTTTGTATTAGTATTAGTATTAGTGTTTGTATTTGTATTAGTATTAGTGTTTGTATTTGTATTATTATTAGTTCCTACGCCTAAATCGTTTTTACCAAATACATTATTATTATTATTTGTTCTAAAGTCTCTATAAACTTCCATTGTATTAGTTGCACTTACATTGTTTCTAGTTGTATTTCTTCTATTGTTATGCTGTCTTCTAAGGCCAGTATCATTAGTATTCATAGAAGTACGGTTGTTTAAAGTAGTAAAGTTAGTTATGTTGTTGTTAGAAGTTCTCATATTGTTAACAGTGTTACGCCTGGTTCTTCCCACTGCTACTCTGTTTGTTAGAGTAGTACGTCTTACAGCGTTGTTGGATCTCCTGCCTGTCATATTGCTTGAAATATTGCCTCCTGCACCTACGCCATAATTGACCATTCCGGCATTTGCGTTACGTCCAGCAGTTCCTGTATTGTTAGCAGTACCAGTTGTATTAGTGGTTCCTGCATTGTTTGCAGTACCAGTTGTATTATTTGTTCCAGTATTATTTACAGTGTTACGACCAGCTATTCCACTAGTGGTGCCGGTAGTTGTTCCTGTATTAGCCATTCCTGCATTGTTTGCAATACGTCCACCTGTT
>CAYLSP010000234.1:0-3090 GCA_964385935.1 uncultured Defluviitaleaceae bacterium | reverse complement strand
TTATGAACAATAAGATCGGTTTCAGGCATCTCGGCAAAAATTTGTCCGCCTTTTAAAACGTCTCCAGCCTTCACAAGAACTTTAACCGTCCACTTTTTTTGGGTATTCAAACTGCCGGTGTTTATGCCCTTTTCAATAAATATACCGGATTTTTCTTCTATAGTTTTAAGGGGACGCTGAATACCGTCGAAAATATTAGATATAATGCCCGGACCAAGAGTAACGGAAAGGGGACTTTTAGAACCCTCCACTATTTCATCAGGGCGAAGACCTGTTGTATCCTCAAAAACCTGCACTATAACCGACTCTTTTTCTAAACGGACAACCTCTCCGATAAGCTTTTTTTCGCCTACATAAACCATTTCGGCCATACTAAGCTCCAAAGCATCGGCAACTTCTACAACAGGGCCGTTAATTCCGAAAATTTTCACACCAGCACCTCTAATTCTGCTATATTCCTAGGATATCCTAAAGCCTTTAAAATTCAACCGTTCCTCTTCAAGTCTTGATGAGAAGGAATAGTCGATAAGTAAGTTTCCTTTAATAACCCGCGCTTTAAAGCCGCCGAATATGTCTGTATCCGACAGGGTAATTATAGCATCCTTCATTTTTGCAAGAATTTTGTCTTTTAAAAACATATCTCTTTCACAAAGGAAAAATTCAACCTCGCCGTATTTTTCATAGACTTCCTTCATGTCAGCACAAAGCCTGTCGAAATATTCTTCTGTCTCGGCATAATCGGTTATTTTCGCCGTAACATTTTTGAATATATCGGCAATAAGTTGGTTTCTCATGTCAATTACAGATAGTCTGGAATTTTTTGAAGATTCCATTATGTCTTTATTCTTCTGATTATCAAGCTTCTGCTTTTCTTCTGCGATTTTCTCTTTTGATTCCTTTAATGCCTCGTTATAAATTTTTTCACATTCACGCTCATACATTTCATCAAGTTCTTCTTCGATTTTCGCACTTTTACTCTCCGCTTCCCTAAAAGCGGTCTTTGCAAAAGAATCAAGTTTTTCGGTAACTTTCATTTTTACACCACCTAAGAATTATATTCTTTCCTATAACTTTGCGTAATGATTACAGCTTCACGCCAATAGCCTGTTGAATATATTCTGTTATAAAGTTTTCGCTTCTTCCCGAGCCGTGTCTGTCGGGGATTTCAAGAAGAAGCGGAACAGAGTTGCTTAGTTTAATCTCTTTTATTTCAGCGTCAAACTTTCTGGCCAAATTCTCAACCACAAGAACAATGCCTATCTCCTTGTCGTTTAAAACGTCTGAAAGGGCTTTTTTAAACTCTTCTTTTGTATGAGCTATAACGCCGCCGATTCCCACAAGCCTTAGCCCTGTTGCGGTGTCTGTGTTATCTGAAATAACGAAAATCTTCAAATAAACCCGCTCCTTACACTCTGTTAAGAATCATAAACGCTATAATAAGACCATAAATCGCGATACCTTCCGCAAGAGCAACGAAAATTAACGCCTTACCCATGATTCCTTCATTTTCAGAAAGAGCTCCTAAAGCTGAGCTTGCCGCCTGACCTGTTGCGATTCCCGCGCCGATTGATGCAAGACCTGTTGAAAGAGCCGCCGCTAAAAAGCCTAAACCCGCCGCATCTGAGACAATCTCTTCCGCCGCATAAGCGTTACCTGAAAAAATAAATACAGTTGAAATAGTTAAAACGGCGAAAAATGAAACTATATTAATAAAAAGCGTAGTTCTGAATTTTTTCTTCTTATCGCCCTCAGTTCTCTTTGCCATCAGAAAAAATATTCCAATGGGGATGATAATACAAGACGCTAACGCTGCTAAAATAATGCTTTCTGTCATAGATTAAAATACCTCCTTAACATGGGATCTGCGGTGTTTCTGAGCCTTAGAAACTGGCTTAAATTCTCTGCCCGTTCCGCTGTAAAAACGGCTGAACATTTCATAAAATTCAAGTCTTAAAACCTGTATGCCTACAATCAGCCCTTCAAGAGCCATAACTAATATATTTCCTAATATTATAACTAAAATATTGTTAGTGTCTGCCGCCGTTTTTGAAAGCATCCAGACCACGTACATTATGCTGGCATGAGAAAGCGCGAATGCGCCAACTCTGACGAATGAAACGGTGTTTGTAAAATAGCTCAAAAGCGTTTCAAAAAGCTCAATAACAAGCTCGAATAGCGAAAGACCTATGCCGCCACCTTCAAAGGGCTTTTTCCTCTCAATAATCCTGGTTATTGGGTGTCTCAGCGCCAAAGCGCAAAGAGGAATAACCGCGGACAGTATAATTATCATCGATATTGTTCCGCCTGTCAGCATAGTAAGCACAATGTAAAGGGCAACAGAATAAAACAGGAAGCCGGACAGTCCGCTTGGATCAAGAAGAAATTTTAATAAATTTTTCTTTTTAAAACAATTTATAAAATTAAATATCATCGAGATAAGAATCAAGAAAATACCTGTACCCACGGCTGTTAACAGCGTTGTATTTATATTATCCTTTTCAGACGGCGCAAACAGGGAATGGAATTCATAGCCGAATACGCTTCCGAACAATGCCCCGAATATGATAGACGAACAGCCGATTACGCATAGAATTTGACCAAGAGCCATTTTTTTCTTAAAGTGCAGCAGAAGACCCAAAAGAACCAATACAAGCCCTTGACCAATGTCCCCGAACATAACTCCAAAAAGCAGAGTATATGTTATTGCAAGAAATGGCGTTGGGTCAAGCTCGTCATAGGCCGGAACTCCATACATTTTTACAAAAAACTCAAAAGGTCTGAAAATATTTAAGTTTTTCAACTTTGTAGGCGGGTCGGTAACAATGGCCTCGTTTTCGTCCTCTATGATAAATACAACACTTTCGTCGTCGCTCTGTTCGCGGTCAAGCCTTTCGGCTTCTTTTGCTGTCATCCAGCCCACGAAAATAAAGAAATCATTAGCCGTCTTTGCCGCATATTTCCTGTATTCAAATTGTCGGCTAAGTTCCCTTACTTTATGAATCGAGGAAACTACTTTAGAAAACTTTAACTGGTTTGACGCATCTTCAAGATCCATTTCCTTTATTCTCTCTTTTGCGTCATATATTTCTA
>CAYLSP010000233.1:0-3093 GCA_964385935.1 uncultured Defluviitaleaceae bacterium | reverse complement strand
TGAGCTATCACGATTTCCGACCTCTCTTTTAAAAAAACTGGTCGGCGTATCGGACGTTCCGTATTTTAGATAAGAATTTAGGGGGGAATTGTTATGAACTTTCATGCGTTAGCGGCTGATTTTTATTATATTAATAACACTACTCTGCTTTCAGTTGATTCTACTGAGTATAAATACGACAGTACAGCCATGCCAGCTGATATAAATTTTGACGCTGCTATTGTAATACTAATATTTATTTCAATAACCATTATACTAATTATTATTGCAAGGTTCGCTGCCAAACGTTACACTCCCGAATACTACGGATTTGGTAATAAAAAAGGGCTTCGACGCCGTCAAAAAGGCGAATATCCCCCACCGCCGCCTGGTGGCTTTGGCCCATTGGGAGAAAGTTATGGTAGCAGCGGACATATAGGTGGAGGAACGAACACAGGCTCTGAGAGCAGCCTAGGTATGATTGGCCGCGGCATTGGCAGCGGTAGCGGAGGAGCAGGAGGCCCTTCCAGATAGTACAAAACCTAAAAAATAAACTCAAAGAGAGGGTTACTATGAAAAAAATATTTCTTGCTTTAACAATTTTACTAACTTTAGCGTTCAGCACTCAATGTTTTGCGTTGATGAACGTACCTGATCCAACAACCAATTTTTATGCCAACGATTTTGCGGGCGTTATGACAAAGAGCACAATTGACAATATAGTTGCTAAAAACGTGGAGCTTTTTAATAGAACTGGAGCGCAAATCGTCGTTTCAACGGTGGATTCTTCCGGCGAATTTGATTTGGACGCATATGCTACGTATATGTATAACAAATACCAAATCGGATCTATTCAAGGAAATGGAGTATTATTACTGCTTGCAATAGAAGACGACAATTATACCATACTCTCAGGCACTGATTTTGAAACTTTGTTCGATACAAATACCTGTTGGGACATATTTGACAACTATTTAGAAGCTGATTTTGCGGCAAAAAATTATGACTCCGGCATCAGCAAAACCTTTGACGCTATGCTTGAAGTAGTTAATAAGTATTATGAGAGTAACCCTGGCAGAATGGGTCCTGCAACTAAGACGAATTCAAGCAGTTCATCAATTGGAGAGGTTTTTGAGTTCATTTTTATAGCTGTCGTTATTGTTATGTTTCTTGCTATTGTAGTGCTTGGTTCAAGCACCCGCAGAATCAGATATAGAAGCCCAATGGGCTTTTGGTTCTTCGGCCCCGGATTCGGACATCACCATCATCATCACCATCACGGCGGTCACAGCTCACACCACGGCGGATTCGGCGGTGGTCACTCAGGCGGTTTCGGTAGCTCCGGCGGTTTCGGCGGCGGTGGCGGTTCTTCAAGAGGTGGCGGAATATCAAGAGGCGGTGGAGGCCATTCAGGCGGCGGCGGTTCTTCAAGGGGCGGCGGCCATTCAAGATAAATATATATTAGAGGAGGGTATTATGTTAGAAGGATTAAAACCGGCAAGCGTATTTAAGTTTTTTGAGGAAATTTGCAAAATTCCACACGGATCATGGAACGAGAAAGGAATATCTGACTATTTATTTAATTTTGGTAAGGAAAGAAACCTCTTTGTTCATCAGGACGAGAAATTTAATATTATAATGAAGAAACCCGGAACTCCCGGATATGAAAACCGCGGCGAAGTTATACTTCAAGGGCATATGGACATGGTATGCGAAAAAAATAAGGACACAGAATTCGACTTTCTCACAGACCCCATTAAGCTTAGAGTAGACGGGGACTTTGTAAGTGCCTGCGGCACAACCTTAGGCGCAGACGACGGCATAGCTGTTGCCTATATTCTGGCTCTTTTAGATTCTGACGATATCCCTCACCCTCCACTTTGCGCCATAATTACAACTCTTGAAGAAGTTGGGTTAATTGGAGCTACAAATGTGTCTAAAGAGTTCGTTACAGGAAAATATTTATTAAATATGGACACTGATAAAGAAGGAAAATTCTTAGCAAGCTGTGCGGGCGGCGCAACATGCGACATAAACAAGTCCTGTCCAGGAGTAGTTTCCGAATCTGGCGCTTCCCTTTTAATAGAAGTTACCGGCTTAAAAGGCGGTCATTCCGGCCTTGATATTGACAAGAATAGAGGAAACGCCAATGTGTGCCTCGGACGTATATTAAAGGAGATAAGTCGTGAACTGCCCTTTAACATCGCCTATATTTCTGGCGGCTCAAAAGACAACGCCATTACCCGTGAGGCTGAATGTAAAATCAATCTTGCCCCAGAATCTGTTGTAAAAGCAAGAGAAATCGCCAATGAAATGTTTGAAGTGTTAAAAAATGAGCTGAAAACTTGGGATCCAGGTATTAATGTCCGCGTGTCAGAGACCGAACCCGGAAAGACAATGTTTTCAAAAGAGGATACAGTCTCTATTATTTCTTTACTTAATATATTGCCAAACGGTGTTTTTACAGCCAACACAGAGCTTGGAATTCCTGAAACCAGCAGTAACTTAGCTGTTATAAGGGGCTGTTCAGAAAAAGGAACGCTCTCAATAACCGTTTCTGTCAGAAGCAATGTGGAATCAAAAAAACGCTTCGTTCTTAATAAAATACAAGAATCCGCAAGACTTAACGGTGCTGCTTCCTTAGTAAGAGACAACTATCCGGGCTGGGAATATAACCCTAATTCTCGTTTAAGAGACATTAGCCTTGATACCTATAGGGAAATAGCTGGGAAAGAGCCAACTTTAGAAGTCATTCACGCCGGTCTTGAATGTGGGCTGTTTTTTGACAAAAATCCTAACCTTGATATAATCGCTTTTGGACCAGATGCCTATGACATTCATACCCCCGAGGAACGGCTCAGTATCTCATCTACTGAAACTATTTGGAATTTTATTCTTAGTGTACTTAAAAAATTGGATTAATAAAAACTCTACGGCTGGAGTGAGATCATGAAACTGCCCTGGGATAAGCAGTATTTAAAAATTGCATTGCATATTATATTTACGCTTTTGGTTACTTATATTCTTATAGTCTGTTTTAATTCGGCAACCTATGTCCTCACGAATTTTGGGGGCATACTTGACGTTGTAAATAACTTTTTAAGCAAATTCTTT
>CAYLSP010000232.1:0-3095 GCA_964385935.1 uncultured Defluviitaleaceae bacterium | reverse complement strand
TAAAGTGTACGCACAAGCAGGGAATAGCGTTACCGTTAATGTTGTGTATGAAATCGGGCTAAGAATCAAGGAAATTAACTTGTCAGAAACAGAAAAAAATTAGAGGTGTCCAAATGTCAACATTGTTAAAAGAGCACAAAGCAAACTTTACACAAACAGAATATGAACAGGCTCGAAGCGTTAACATTCTTGATTTTCTGCAAAGAAACGGCTATGAAATTGAAAAAAACGGGAGGGAGTTTCAGCTGAAAATCCATGACAGCCTAAAAATCAAGCCAACAGGAGAATGGTTTTGGCATTCTCGCCAAATCGGTGGCAAAAGCCCGATTGAATTATTAAAACAGCTTGAAAACATTGGTGATGTCGAGGCAATAAAGCGATTATGCGGGAATTCTTATGAAGTTGCAAGCAACGAAAGCGCTGCGCCTCCGAAAACAAATAAAAATCTTAAACTGCCCAAAAGAAACCCGACAAACAAGCATGTTTTCGCCTATTTAAATAAAACACGCTACATTGACCCTGACATAATCTCATATTGCTTTAAGAACAATAAAATATATGAAAGCGCAGACCATCATAACGCCGTCTTTGTTGCAACATACAAAGACGGCGTTGTTCGTTTTGCCACATTACGTGGAACATCAACCTATGGAAAGCCGTTCCGCAGGGATGTTGAAGGAAGCGACAAAAGCTATCCATTTGCATTGGAAGGCAAGAATAATCGTTTATATATTTTTGAAAGTTGCGTTGATCTACTCTCCCATGCTACCTTGTTCAAAATACATAATGAAGATTGGCAAGATGATCACCGAATTTCATTAAGTGGAATGAGCAACGATTCATTGCCACGTTATTTAAAAGATAATCCGCAAATTGATTATCTAATTTTCTGTCTTGATAACGACAAAAATGCCACCTATGCAAACGGCAATCCTGCGCCGAATTGGGGGCAAATGAGAGCAACAAAATTGCATGACGAGTATTCTGCATTGGGGTATGATTGTTCCATTGAAATGCCCATAAACAAAGATGTCAATGAGGATTTAATGGAAATGATGATGCAATCTGAAAAGGGGGATTTAGAAAATGAAGAAGATGAGGAAATGTATTGAAAATAATATTTGGGCTGGCAAAGGGTTTTGTAATTTTTCTTTCTGCCTTAAAAGTCTTAAAATCAAGGCAAAGCCGCAGATTTTCTTAAAAAGCCACTACGTGGGCAGGAATAGCTGTCTGACGACAGCAGGTCACAGCTTGCAGGCGAAGCCTGCAACGGTTATAAATATGGCGTTTTAAGAATAAAAAACAAGTATGACAAACAATATATTTGTCGGATTTTTGTAATCCTTAAACGTTATTAGTAAGACCTAAAAAAGGAGGTGTTTTTTGTAAAAATGATACAAAAAAAAGGATGTAAAATAGCAGATAAACAGGAAAGAAAAAAAGTGTCCTTTTGGATAACGGACGAGCAATATCAAAGACTGCAAAATATATCAATTCAAAATAACAACAATATTTCTGAAACTTTGCGGGAACTTCTGGACAGGCAACTTAACGTGACTGCTGCCAAAGAAGATATTGATTTTATCCGCAGACAACTCAGGGAAGAATTGTCTTTGCAGCTAAAACCAAACACTGACCGCATCATGAAAATGTTGATGCGAATTGGCATGATGGCGGTTACGTTTTCTTTTTTCACAGGGAAAATCATTTATTATTTTGTGCCATTTGGCGAACGAAAATCCCATGATGAGCTGATGTCGGAAGCGAAGAAAAATGCCGCCGCCTATCTTTCCATGCGTGATGAAACGCTTGACAAGGCATACAAAGAATTTAAAGATAAAAATTGATGTTTTAGTTTGGGGGAATGTTTCATGAAGGGGGCTGTTTTTAAGTTAAGGATTTATGATTCTAATAAGAAAGGTGTTCCAGAAAATAACAAAAACCATCTTATTTATATCGGAACGAGGAAAGGCGTTCTGTTAATTCCTGGCCATCCGCACGGTCTTTTTGGTTTTGTCAATGACAAGAATATTGAGGAAAGCCCAAGCGTGACCGAATACGGTAATTATTTGAGAAAATCAAGCACTAAAGGCATCCACGCCTACCGAGCAGTTATATCGCTTAAAGAAGAAGACGCCTTGCGTTTGGGCTATACCGACTTGGACGCTTGGAAGGAAGTCGTAAAGAATCAGATGCCATATATCGCCGATACGCTCAAAATAAAAGTTGAGAATTTAGAGTTTGCAGCCGGAGTCCATCTCGAAAAAGACCACCCACATTGCCATATTATTTTTTGGGACAAAGCGCAAGGTGTTAAATTGCCCTACGTTCACTCAGACAAAGCTGATAAAATCAGGATCTCTATAACAAAGGATATTTTCAAGGATGAATTGTCAGAACTTTACGACATAAAAAACGAAGCGCGAAAGGCGGCGCTTGATAGCCACAGTGATTTTTTTAAAGATTTCTTGAAGCCGTTTGAAGAAATGACGGACAAAGAATTTTTAAAGACCGTGGCCGAATTGAAAACGGCGCATGAGCTTTGCGACGGAGGCATTATTTACAACCGTTTTTCCAACAAAGACCTTGCAGAATTAGCGAAAGCATTGTTTGAACTGAAAGCTGAGCTTCCTAAATCTGGCAGGGTTAATATGAAGCTTATGCCGCCTGAAATCAAGGAAAAGATTAAAGCCTTTGCGGAAAAATTGCTTGCTTTAAACGTTGATTGTAAACGAGAATTTGGGAAGTACATAGCGACGGCAACAGAAATCGCTTCATATTATAATGCGGATGACTATTTAAAATACGCAAAAGATAATGCCGAAAACGACCTGATGAAGCGGCTCTGCAATAAAATATTGTCAGAAATAAAAGTGATTAGCAAAATGGAATATTTGGCTAAAAGCCATTTGCGGCAAGAAGAATACCAAAAGCAAGTGGCAATAAACCTTATCACATAGGTATTCGAATATCACATAAAACAAAGCCAATACGAAGAAAGCCGCTAGAACTCTATCTTAATCGGTGAATTATCAAAACATGCTAAAAAAGAATATGCTCTCAAGATGCAAAATTCATCCGATTACGACTGGGAG
>CAYLSP010000231.1:0-3095 GCA_964385935.1 uncultured Defluviitaleaceae bacterium | reverse complement strand
TAATAATTATTTTAAATTTTTTGTTAAAAATAATTTTTTCGGGGGTTTATATTTTCATTGGCTTCGCCGTTGACAAAATAACTCACTATATAAGCAAGAAAGTTATTAAAAAGGCAGAAAATACAAGACTTCTGACTGCGAAAAAAACAAAGACGCTTGCTACGATTACTTACAGCGTAATAAAATATGTGGTTTACTTTGTAATAGCCTGCCAGATTCTTGTGATTTTTGGTGTTCCCATGACATCTATACTTGCCTTTTTTGGCATAGGCGGCGTGGCAATCGGTCTTGCGGCTCAGACCTTTGTTAAGGACATTATCCAGGGGATATTTTTTCTAACAGAGGACCAGTTCGCCGTCGGTGATTATATAACCGCCGCTGATAAAACAGGGGAAGTTATTTCAATGGGAATCAGGACAATCAGGATAAGGGAAGATTCGGGAGACATTCATATTCTCCCCAACAGCAGCATAACAATTGTAACAAATAAATCGAAATCCAAAAAGTAATGACGAGGTTAATTAATGGATTTAAAAATAGGCGACAGAGTTAGAATGAAAAAAAATCACCCCTGCGGCGGCTTCGACTGGGAAGTTTTGCGTGCGGGGGCGGATTTTAAAATAAGATGCTTAACCTGCGGACGTGAAGTTATGCTGCCGCGGGTTAAGTTTGAAAAAGGGATTAAAAAAGTGAACTACTCTGCCGAAAGCGGCGGAGAATAAATGAGGATTTCCAATAGAGGTCAATATGGCTCAGATACGAAGAAATATAATAACCGGCGAATACGTCAGCATATCAGAATCCCGGAAAAACCGCCCAATGTCAGGTTTTCAGAAGGAGAATTATGTCTGTCCCTTCTGTCCTGAAAACAGAATTATGACGCCTGATGAATTATTTGTTTCAGAGTCAGGGAGAGTTAGAATTTTTCCCAATCTATATCCCATTTTAGACGGATCAGACAGCTCTGGCTACGGAATTCATGAGATTGTTGTGGACACGGATATACACGACGAATATTTTCATGACTTTTCTCAAAAACATGCAGAAGAAGCCCTAAGTTCCATTATAGGTCGTCTGCCAGTTATGTATAAGAACGAAAAAATAAAATATGTTCAGGTTTTTAAAAATCAGGGAAGAAATTCAGGTGCTACAATCGCTCATTCCCACTGGCAAATTATTGGAACGCCGTTTCTGCCGCTTTATCAGGAAATTTTGCAGAAAAATTCAAGGATTTACTTTGAAGAAACTGGGAAATGCTATATATGTGAAGTTATAAAAGACAAAGGGCAAATAGTTTATGAAAATGAGGGGGCTGTGGCTTTTTGCCCCAAAGAGGCGAAATTCGGTTTTGAAATAGACGTTGCGCCGAAAAAGCATTTTGCAGGAGTTGAAGAAGCAGACGGAAAACAGATTTCTTTTATAGCGGACGCACTTAAAAAATCTTCAAAGGCGATTTATTCTGAAATTTCCGAAGACTATAACATTTGTTTTCAAAATCTGACATTTAAAAATTTACACTATTTACATTTTTACATTCAAGTAATACCAAGATTAGGCCGTTTCGGCGGATTTGAACTGTCAACAAGCTCTTTTACCCATTCAGAATATCCGGAAAAATCGGCCAAGATACTACAGAAAACTATTGCAAATATTTAAAAAATATTATATTATTATTGGTAAAAAGAATGTAAAATAAGTATAAAATTTTATTAAACTCAATGCCGTCCGGGAGGTAGATATGCAGGAGAAAAAAAACAAAAAGACCATATTCAGCGGTATGCAGGCTACGGGGGTGCCATCCCTCGGAAACTATCTTGGCGCAATAAAGAATTGGTCAAGCCTTCAGGATGATTATAACTGCTTCTATTGTATTGTTAATCTCCATTCACTTACGGTTCGTCAAGACCCTCAGGAACTCAGAAAAAAATCAAGAGAGCTTCTTATGCTCTATATCGCCTGCGGTCTCGACCCTGAAAAAAATGTCATATATTATCAGTCCCATGTGCCAGGTCATGCCGAACTTTCATGGATTCTGTCCTGCTATACATACATGGGCGAGCTTAACAGAATGACTCAGTTTAAGGAAAAATCACTTCGCCATGCCGCTAATATCAATGCGGGGCTGTTTACATATCCTGTCTTAATGGCAGCCGATATACTTTTATTTCAGACTGACCTTGTTCCCGTTGGAAGCGACCAGAAACAGCATCTTGAGCTTTGCAGGGATGTTGCTGAACGTTTTAACGGCATTTACGGCGATGTATTCACTATACCAGAACCCTATATCCCTCAGGTTGGCGCAAGGATAATGAGTCTCCAAGACCCAACAAAAAAAATGTCAAAGTCTGAGGAAGAGAATATGAATAACGTTATCTTCCTTCTGGATGAACCAAATATTATCAGGAGCAAGATAAAAAAAGCTGTAACCGATTCAGAAGCAGTGGTAAGACACTCTGAAGATAAACCGGGAGTTTCTAACCTGTTAAACATTTATTCAGCCTTTACAGGAAAATCTATTTCAGATGCGGAAAAGGATTTTTCTGGTCAAGGATATGGTTATTTTAAAGAGTCTGTTGCCGAAGTTGTGGTTGACGGCCTTTCAAAAATACAGGAAGAATTTAAACGTCTTCAAAAAGAGAAAGATTACATTGACGGAATTATCAAAAGAAATGCGGAAATTGCCAACATGGCCGCGGAAAGAACCATGCGAAAGGTTAATAGAAAAATTGGGCTGGCCGACAAAATTTTATAGAGGAGGGTTATTATGGACGTAGTGAACTGTCCAAAATGCGGTAAAATTTTTCAACGATACAGTGATCCGATTTGTGACAGCTGCATGAAAAAAGAAGAAGACCTTTTCCAAGAAGTACGTAAATTCCTAGTTGATAATCCCGATTGCCCAATCGATGAAGTTTCAAAACAGACAGGAGCTTCCGTTAAAAAGATTATGCGATATTTGAAGGAAGGTCGCCTGGAAGTTTCTAAAGGGATGCAAGGCTCTCTTAGATGTGAGCAATGTAACAAACCCATATCAAGCGGTGTCTACTGCGAAAAATGTATTATTGAGATTGGCCAGGCAGTTGATAATCTGTTTG
>CAYLSP010000230.1:0-3116 GCA_964385935.1 uncultured Defluviitaleaceae bacterium | reverse complement strand
AAGAGTCTTTTTTTAGATAAGAGAGTTTTCATTTACTTAGCTTCAACAGAACAGAAAATTTCAAAAATTTTATCAGAACATATTCGCTGGTTCAATTTTCATAATGTTAAATATGAAATCACAAAGGGGTATGAAGTTAATTATCTGGGAGAAATAAGGAATTTTTTAAAGGCCTATAAGGATATTTTTATAGGCGTTTATGTTGATAGAAATACCATTGTCCATTCAGGAAGTGTATGGCATGAAAATTTTGCTGCAAATTTGCCCCATGCCCTTGATAGCCTTTGGCATATGGATTTTAAAGATAAATTCAAAAATAAACCGGCTATACTGGTTTCTGCCGGACCTTCTCTTGATAAGAACATAGAAGAACTTAAAAACGCAAAAGGAAAAGCTCTAATAATATGCTGTTATACGGCGGTTTTTCCGCTATTAAAACGCGGAATTAGACCAGATTTTATTATTTCGGTAGATTCAAATCAGACGACATTTAGTAAAGATTCCGTTAATTCTGACGTTCCACTTTTATATTCATTTTCGAGTGATAACAGGCTTCTTGAAAGCAGTCAGGGTAAAAAAATTCTCTGTCTTCTGAATTTACCGCATGGAAATCATTTGATTAGTGATATACTTGGGGAAGAGTTTGAAATAGTCAAATCGGGGGGATCAGTTGCATGTACGGCAGCGGGATTTATTGATTTCTGCGGCTTTTCGCCAATTATTCTGGTGGGTCAGGATCTTGCGTTTTCAAACGGTTATACCCATGCGGCGGACACGTGTTTTGTCGGCAATACTATTACGGAGAAAGAAGAACATATAATGCTAATAGACGGTATGGAAGGGCAGGTCTATACCAGTAAGGCTTTATACAGCTACAAGCTATGGTTTGACAACTTTTGCGGCAATATTGGCAAGAGGGTTATTGACGCAACTGAGGGTGGCGCAATAATAAAAAATACTGAGATTATGTCATTAAAAGAAGCTTTATCCGAAATCGGTGAAAACGACGGCGCTCTGATTCTTGAGGATATTTTGAAAAAAGAGCCTTTCATTACAGGGAAAAACAGAGAAATCTATATATCAAAACTTTCAAAAGTATGCAAGCAAATCGAAGAAATTATTCCCGATTCAACAGCCGCTCTTAATGCCTGTGAATCACTTTTACAGTTGTATAGCGGAGATTTTTCTGGTAAAATGAGTAAAGAAGAGCTTTTGTTCATACTTGATGAGTTTGATAAAAAGTTTGCTGATATGAAGGATCTGAAACTATATTTTGAGATTCCTTTAATAATAATGAATTATGAGATTTCACTTCTTAAAGAAAGCGATTTTGAAAGTCAGGACTTTTTTATTCTGGCAAAAAACAAAATTCTTTATCAACGCATTAATAGAGATTTATTAAAATATTATAAACCTTTGAAAAAAAGTTTAGAAATAATGGAGAAAGTTTATGATCACTCGCCCGTATAATAATTCTGATTTTAAAGGTGCATCTGCCTTATTTTTGAAGGTTTTTAAATCTACTCAGTTTAATTATGAATGGTTGACAGAAGATTCAGTAAATAGGTACTTTTTGGATATGGTAAACACCCCGAAATTTTCCGCATTTATTCTCTGGGATGAAGGAAATAATGAAATATTGGGGGCATGTTTCGGTTTCATAAATGATTATTTTTTATCGTCCTATTATGAAATTAAAGAAATATTTGTTTCCCCTGATATTCAGCGAAACGGAGCAGGAAGCTTTTTCTTAAATGGAATTGAAAAAATTTTAAAGATTTGGGGGACTTCATCAATTACACTTTCAACGGAAAGAACTATTCCGGCCTATAATTTTTATAAAAAAAATGGATATTTGGTTTCGGAAAATTCCGTGTATATGTTTAAACAAATTTAAATAAATATTTAATTTTTTCAGGAAATTATCCGATATCATATTCAGGAGAAATATGCATGATATATGGAAATATCAGAAAAAGTAATTGGGGGTTTTTAAGTGTATACAAACCAAATGAGAATTACAGGTCTTTCGGGCGTTGATACAGAATCAATGGTAACCCAATTAATGAAAGCTGAGTCAATGAAGCTTACAGCTTTGAAAAAAAACAATCAGCTTCTTAAATGGAAACAGGATGCTTACAGGAATACAGCCACAGCTCTTACCACCTTTCAGTCGAAATTTTTGACTTATTCGTCTACGAGCCAATTAAATCTTCGTCAGCCGGCAACTTTTAAAGGAATTGCATCAACTATTACAAATTCAGCCGGAACTGAAAGCAAGGATATTTCTGTTGTGGCAAGTGCTAGCGCGGATATCGGCAATCATACCCTTGAAGTTCTTTCAGTAGCCAGTAAGGACATATATGTTAGCGCAGGAAGTATCAGAAGCGGAATTACAGCCGAAGATGCTATGAATGTTTCTAGTTTAACTGCTGGACAAGGAGTTAAGGTAACTTTAGACGGCGTTACAAGAACTATCACTTTTGATGAAGCTGACATAGCTGCCATTGCTGCTGGTTCCTCAGTTGATGATAAGAATAGTATTTTTATTGACCTATTTAATTCAAAGCTTGAAAGAACTTTTGGAAAAGAGACAAGCGGCGTTCCTAAAGTTTCCTCATCTGTTAATTCAGATGGAAAATTAGTTATGTCGACAACTTCTCTTCATACTCTGTTAATAAGTAAAGACAACACCGAAGGTATAACGGCTTTAGGTACCGAAGGCGGAACTAATACTGTTAAATTAACGGAAAGTCTTGAATCCATTTTTGGAAGTTCATATTTTACTGGAAATACAGTTTCATTCTCCATTAATGGTAAAGACTTTACGTTTGATAAGACGGATACTCTTGAGACCATGATGTCGAAAATTAACAGAGCCGATATTGGGGTAACAATGAGTTTTCAAAATTCATTTAACAGAATCAAGATTGAATCAAATGGCATGGGTGCGGCATCTGAGATCCAGCTTAGTGGAGACTTTTTAACTAACGCCCTTAAATTGCAGTCAGGTAATCCTGAAAGCCATATTGCTCAGGCCGCGGATGCAGTATTTAAGTTTGACAATGTAATTACATCAAGAACCTCAAATGTATTCACAATTTCAGATTTAAATA
>CAYLSP010000229.1:0-3122 GCA_964385935.1 uncultured Defluviitaleaceae bacterium | reverse complement strand
ACAGTTATTTGAATCTGTTCCCATGCGTGCATAATAAGCACCTCCTATGCGTCTAGAATAACACTAAATATTTATACACGCTTTACACACAATGCTCTTTTTAGGCAAGATAACTCTTAATTGTCAGACAGATATAAAAATAGAAAACTGCCTTGACAAAGATAACTCAACGTAGTATACTCAACATATAGTATTTGGAGGTGAGGAAATCGACTAGACTGCTTGTATTAGGAATGGTTAATACCCAACCCATGTCCGGCTATGATATTCAACAGATGTTGAAACTGACAAATGCCGACCGATGGGGTGGTGTTCTGATCGGCTCTATTTATCACGCGCTGAAAAAGCTTGAACAGGAACAATATATCGAGATTGATTCGGTTGAACTAACAGGACATCGCCAAAAAGCGGTGTACAAAATAACGGACAAAGGCAGAATCCACTTAACCGAGTTGGTTGCCGAGTCTTTACAATCCTCTTCTGTGCAATACCCCTCAACACTATATAGTGGATTGTCGTTTTTAGACATTATATTACCCGAACAAGCAAAGAAATCATTAAAACAACAGCTGCTTGTTCTGGAAGAAGAATGTCGCGCCTTGGATCATGGTCAAAAGGCAAAAAAAGAAGCTTTGGGCGACGAATTAAATCCCCTTATTCATCTTATTTTTGATAACATGTTCTCTATTGTAAAGCAACAGCGGGATTTTTTAAACAAAGTTTTAGAATTGTTGGAACAGGAAAACTAATTTCTCCCTCAAATGAGGGAGAAAAAAATAGCCATTTAGTCAACAATGAGTAAACAACATTGATTAAGGAGGACTTATTCATGACTAAACTTATTGAAGCAAATAACTTACACAAAAGCTATAACGGACGAGAGATTGTTAAAGGTATAGACTTTGCTATAAGCAAAGGTGAAGTCGTGGCTCTGATAGGACCAAATGGAACAGGAAAAACAACAACCATATCAATGCTTTTTGGTGTTATCAAGCCCGATTCAGGAGGCGTCACCTATTGGCGAGAGGACTATAAATCACATATAGGGGTCCAGCTACAGTCAACACCATTCTTTGAAGGTTATTCGGCTGAAGAAAATTTAAAACTATTTTCAGCCCTATATCATGTGAAGTTAACAAAAGAGCAGATAAACCAAAAACTTTCGGAAAGCGGGCTTTCTGAGGTGAAAAAGACCCCGGCTAACCGCATGTCCATCGGTCAGCAAAAGCGTCTCGCTATAGTCCTTACAACCCTTCATAACCCAGACCTTATTGTGTTGGATGAACCCACAGCCGGGCTTGACCCTCGCGCAAGACACGAAATCAAAAAGATGATAAAAGCCATGGCCCAGAATAACGTTTCAATATTGTTTTCTTCTCACGATATGGAAGAAGTTGCCCAAACAGCCGACAGGGTTATTCTTATAAATCAGGGAAAAATCGTTGCCCAAGGCTCTCCATCTTCGCTTTTAGAGGAATATAGCCAAAAAGACTTAGAAGCTCTTTATTTGACACTTACAGAATCTGTTTAGGAGGAATTAAAATGAAAACCATTTTTGCCCTTACTTTAAAATCAGCTCTGCGTGACCCATTTTTACTTTTTTGGTCACTCATACTCCCCATTGGAGGAAGTGTTTTACTTGGATATTTCATTAACGTGGAAGAATATCCCTTACATATTATGACTGGCATGATTGCTGCCAGTATTTTGTTCTATTCTCTTGTCACTACCGCCTATTCCATCATGGCACACCGAAGACGCGGTGTATACAACCTGCTCCTCGTTACCCCAATGAAGTTATGGCAATACATCGTGAGCCTCTCAAGCGCATGGACGTTAATCGCGGTGATTTCAGGATTAATAGTAATGGCGGTTTGCTGTTCAGTCTTTGTTATAACGATTTCATTTTGGTCTATCTTATTGATAGTTCCTGTTCTGTTTCTTTCCGCTATCGGATTTGTTTTTATAAGTTTCTTTGTCTCTAGCTTAGCCAAAAACGAAGGTCAAATGAGCATAATCACAAACATCCTACTTATGCCCATGCTATTTTGCAGTGATGCTTTTTACTCTTTAGTCAAAGCGCCGGGTTTCTTATTAATTGTTTCAAAATTTAACCCATTCCAATGGTTTGTAGAAGGTGTTCGAAATGCTTTCGCAGTAAATCTAAGCAATTATGCCCAAAACATGGGATTTCTCATTCTGTTTTTCTTAATTGCCCTGGCTTTAGCTATAAAGACATTTAGATATTCTGATAAGTGACAAAACTTTCTCTTGACAAAACAATTAATTAAGCATATACTATTAATATACCGCGGTCGGTTTATTAATAGGAGGGTTGGTTCGATGGCTCGTTCAAATAAAGATTTTGAAGGCAAACGAGAACAACTTATTCAACTTGCTTTAAACGTATTTATCGAGAAAGGATATGAAAACACAACAATCAGTGATTTACAAAAAATCTTTGGGTTAACAAAGGGCGGAATGTATCATTACTTCACTTCAAAAGAGGATATTTTGGATGCTGTGATTGAATACGGACTTTTAAAAGGGGTTTTAGAATTACGCGAAAGAATGAAAGCCGTCCCACTTGAACAAAAGCTCTTGTTTTTCTTTTTTAACGCAGCAAACAATGATATCACCCAAAATCTGTATAAGTATAGCCGAGACAATGCTTCGTCAATAGTCAATTATCGTTTAAGAGATAAAAATATCGAAGCCATGATCCCGGTTATGAAAGAAATAATTTCAGAGTACAACGACAGTGGTTTATATCATTCTGACTATCCCGAAGAAATGGCCGAGTTTTGCTCAATTCTTGCAAAAGCAGTAACCGAAGAAGGTTTATTGCCCAGCACTAACTTAGAAGGAAAAAAACTGCGTATTGATGCCCTTCTGGATTTATGGGACAAATGTATGAGACCTTCATCTGAGCATTTAGACGAAATAAGAAAGAACCTATACACAATAATTGATAAGGAGTAACACATGTTAAGTAAATCAGCGAAGTTATTTTCTTTAAAGGGGCTTATTAAAATGGTGGGATATATATTTGCGGGAATCGTTCTTGTTCTTTTAATTTTGCTATTGATATTAAGGATATGGAGTCCCGGCAAGATAAAACC
>CAYLSP010000228.1:0-3123 GCA_964385935.1 uncultured Defluviitaleaceae bacterium | reverse complement strand
TAGTAAAAGATCAGATTCGATTAGAATCATCACGTAGCTTAATACAAAATGTAAATGTTTTCTATTCTGATGCAGATTCAGATTCTGATAGTTTTCATAGCGGCTTATACTTCTATATACCAGACTATGTGCCAACAACGGTTATACGGGATGACCTTTTTATCTCTGGTGTTATTCTTCAATTAAAAGATCAAGATAATGATAAATTTGGAGACATTAACCTTAAAATTAAAGGCGTTGATACAGGCACTTATGTGGGCGGTAAAATTCCGGAGAATGCACAAAGCGCACGAATAACAGAGCAAACTTTTACAGTCGCTAAGCGAGTAAATCCACTTACTCTAAATATCACAACTGATGTTTTTAATGTTACAAGAGGCCAGTATTTTCATGTCAACGCCGCTTTTTCTGAAACAGTAGCGAGTAATACTGCAATCTTAACGTATACGTATGACGACTCCAAATTTGACTATAGAGGATTCAAACCAGCCGATGGAGTAATAGTGCTTTCATCATCCGACGAAAATGGTGTTTTAAAAATAATTGCAATGGTTGATGGGTACAACACAAAGAATTATGGTGACGTTCTGTTCTGGGCTAAAGATTATGTAGACTTTAAAGTAGACGAATATGCTATTAATGTAAGCTCCAATTACGTTTTAAAAGACGATAGAGGCAACAAGATTGTCGCAACCACATCAGGCTCAACCACAATCAAAACACTGCCAGATAATGTAGAGTTCACATTAATCGACTTGTCAAATATGATAGATATGTTTGGTTATACCATAACTACGCCAGGTTGGAATGAGTTATACAAACACTATGACATCAATAACAACGGCACAATTGATATCAATGATATCGCTTATTTTGCCAAAAAGGTAATATAGTTTTAAAAACGAAATATAGAAACTAAGGGTTAAGACTGCAAGTCTAAAGATTTGCAGTTTTTTTAATTAAAAATCAAATATTTCTTAAAGCACTTGACTAATATTAAAAAAAGAAATATACTTTGATTATCAAATATTTTGATTGTCGAAATATGTTTTGCAACACGACGGAGGGGTGATATGCAAAATAAATCTGTCGCAAACCCAGCGATAATTAGTCTACTTATTATGGACGTCTTTGACGATATATTAAAAATAGAAGAGAATGCACTAAGGCATGGGGCTTTTTCGGATACGTCTGTAACAGAAATGCATACGGTTGGCGCTATAGGCATGTATGAAAAGCCCACAATGTCGGAGGTTGCTAAGAAACTTAAAATAACGGTGGGCACTCTCACCGTTGCCATAAATAATCTTGTTAAAAAGGGTTATGTTGAACGGTTAAAAATTAAGAATGACAGACGCGTAGTTGTCCTTTCGCTGACAAATAGGGGCAGACTCTTATACAGGATTCACGATAAGTTTCATAAAGACATGGTAAAACACACAGTTTCCTGCCTCAGTGACGAGGAGGAGACGGTTTTGATAAAGGCGCTTACCGGCCTTCATAATTACTTAACGAGTAATTTCCTTCTGTAACAAAATTATATATCAGGAGTTGAATAAATGAATTATACAAAAATTTTAGCCTTTGACTCATGTGTACCGGAAAAAATAGTTTCTAATGATGAATTAAGTAAATTTATTGATACAAGTGATGAGTGGATTTATTCCCGCTCAGGTATAAAAAACAGACACATAAGCTCTAAAAAAGAGGAAAACAATTCTTACTTATCCTCAAAAGTGGCGCAGAATCTGCTTGATAAAACAGGGATTTCACCTCATGACATAGATATGATAATCGTTGCCACTATTTCGCCGGACTTCTTAACGCCCTCAACGGCCACTATTGTCCAGAAAAATATAAACGCTGACAGGGCTTTTTGCTTCGATATTTCGGGCGCCTGTTCGGGATTTATTTATGCGCTCTCAATAGCCGATAAATTTATAATAAGTGGCAGAGTCAAAAATGCCATTATAATAGGCTGCGAGGTTCTGTCAAAAGTATCTAATTGGGAGGACAGGTCAACTTGTGTCTTATTCGGTGACGGGGCAGGGGGGGCACTTATTACCGCCGGCAATGAAAAGTGCTTTATTGCTGAAGATTTACATTCTGACGGAACTAGGGTTGATGCCCTTTACGGCTGTGAAAACCCCGTCAGAAATCCTTTCTGTGAACCAGACTACGAGGTACAGAAGTACGTAAAAATGGATGGACGCTCAGTCTTTGATTTCGCAATAAAAGAAGCCTCAAAAAGCGTTTTAAAGATTTTAGATGAATCAGGGCTGTCCTTTGATGATATAAAATATATTATTACACATCAGGCAAACGCCAGAATCGTTGACGGCATTTCTAAAAAGTTAAAGCTTGGCATGGACAAATTTTATGTAAATATTGAAAACTATGGAAACACTTCTTCCGCTTCAATCCCAATTGCAATAACTGAAATGATTGAAAAAGGCCTATTGAAAATTGGCTCAGGCGAGAAGATTATTATAACAGCTTTTGGAGCAGGGCTAACTTGGGGTTCTATGCTCTTATCTATATAAATCTATAATCAAAATTTAGGAGGAATTTATTATGTTATTTGAAGAAATCAGAACAATTATCGCAGAGCAATTAGGTAAAGAAGAATCAGAAATCACTATGGAAACACGTTTTAAAGAAGATTTAGACGCAGATTCTCTTGATCTTTTCCAAATCGTAAATGATATTGAAGACAAATATGACATTCAGATAGAAGACGCTGAAACAATTGTGACTGTTGGAGACGCAGTTAAATTCGTTGAAAACAGCAAAAGAGGTGAGTAAGTGCAAGATATCTGCTCTTTACTTAATATTAAATATCCGGTAATCCAGGGTGGTATGGCCTGGATTGCCGATGCCAGTCTTGCTTCCGCTGTTTCAAACGCGGGAGGATTAGGACTTATTGCGGCGGGAAATGCCCCGGCAGAACATGTAAGGCAGGAGATTAAAAAGGCAAAAACTCTTACAGATAAGCCCTTTGGCGTTAACATTATGCTGATGTCCGATACCGTTGACGACGTTATGAAAGTAGTTTGTGAAGAGGGCGTTAAAGTAGTTACAACCGGCGCAGGAAGCCCTGTTAAGTACATGGAAATGCTTAAA
>CAYLSP010000227.1:0-3123 GCA_964385935.1 uncultured Defluviitaleaceae bacterium | reverse complement strand
CTAAAAGTATAGGAGGACGTTTATGTTTGATAAAGAATTTAATTTTGTGGCTTCAACAACAGAGCATTTAATTTACTGTTACATCTGGCTTCCCGATGAAGGTGTTGAAACGAAAGGAATCCTTCAAATTAGCCACGGAATGACGGAACACGCCAGGCGGTATGATGATTTTGCCAGGTTTATGACTGACAATGGATATATTGTTTGCGCTCACGACCACGCCGTGCATGGGAAATCTGTTGACCTTAATAATACGCTAGGCTTTTTTTCGGATAAAGACGGCTATAAACATTTAGTTAAAGACCTTCATAAAGTAACGGTAAAAATTAGAGACATGTATCCCGGTCTACCCATTTATCTTTTAGGGCACAGCATGGGCTCATTTATCGCGAGGCTTTATGTTCTTGATTACGGCAAAGAGCTGGCTGGAGTAATGTATTCAGGAACAAACGGAGGCAGCGGTAAAGATGGCTTTTTTGCCCTTCTTGTAAAAACTCTGTCAATAATCAATGGCACAAAGTCAAGTGCTGTCTTTGTTGATAAAAAAAGCAAAGCCAGCTATAACAAACATTTTGCCCCGATTATTTCAGGCATAGAGTGGCAGACCAGTGATAAGGAAGAAATTAAGAAATTTCACGAAGACCCCCTCTGCCAATTTATTTTCACATATAGCGGTTATAACGATGTCTTAGCCATGATGCATAGGGTAAATCGGAAGTCATGGTTTAAAAATGCTCCCGACATACCAACCTTCATTTTTTCAGGTGCTAAAGATCCTATTGGGGGTATGGGCTTGGGAGTTATGCGTTTTTATACAAGAATGAAGCTCAACGGTTTAACAAATGTTAAAATTAGGATATACGAAAACGGTAGACATGAAATGCTTAATGAAGTCAATAGAGAAGATGTTTATAAAGACATTATTAAATGGATTGAAACTGGGGAAGTTGACTATAATTAAGTTTAGCTTTCAAAGAGCCGGGGTATGTCGTTGACACTCTTAATCCAAAGTGGTACACTTACTGCAATTCCAATTTTATAAAGGAGGCAACTAATTAATGGAAAAAAAGACTATCGTCATGGGAGTCATTGGTGCTGACGTTCACGCTGTGGGAAACAAAATCCTAGATTTTGCTTTTTCAAACGCGGGATTTAATGTTATAAACCTTGGCGTTATGGTGAGTCAGGAGGATTTTATTGAAGCTGCTATAGAATCGGCCGCCGATGCTATTTTAGTTTCCTCTTTATATGGGCACGGAGAACTTGACTGCCGTGGACTAAGAGAAAAATGTGATGAAGCAGGGCTTAAAAAAATAAAGCTCTATGTAGGCGGAAACCTTGTTGTAGGAAAGGCAGACTTTGATACCGTTGAAAAAACCTTTAAAAAAATGGGATTTGATATTGTTTATCCTCCGGGAGCTAACGTTGAAGACGGCATACGCGATATAAAAAAGGATTTAGGCGTGGAGTAATTGGAGGTGCTTTTTTGAAATATGTCCTATGCGTCGATTTTGGCAGCACATATACAAAACTTACCGCAATAGACGCTCATGATAAAAGAATTCTAGCTACAAGCAGAGCTTTTACAACAATTTCTACCCATGTTTTAGACGGATTTAATGCCGCGCTTAAAGAACTTGAAAAGAAAACGGGTAACATTGATTATGATTTTAAGCTTGCGGCAAGCAGTGCCGCGGGTGGGTTAAAAATGGTGGCTGTTGGGCTTGTCCCGAGCCTTACTGCAAACGCCGCTAAAATGGCGGCTAATTCAGCCGGAGCAAAAGTTGTTGGAACTTTTTCCTATGAACTTTCTGATATGGAACAAAAAGAAATTTATGATAAGAATCCTGATATAGTCTTGCTTTCTGGCGGAATTGACGGAGGCAATAAAGAGGTCATTCTTGCTAACGCAAAAACGCTTTCTGAAATTGAGCGAGATTTCCCGATTATAGTTGCAGGGAATAAATCTGCCGCTAAAGAAGCCGCCGGAATAATTGAAAAATCGGGGAAAAAAGCCATTATTGTTGAGAATGTTATGCCGCGTTTTAACGAGCTTAATATAATGCCTGCGAAAACCGCCATAAGGGATTTATTCATAGAAAGAATTATTGACGCAAAGGGGCTTACGGATGCCCAGAATATTATGAATATGGAGATTATTCCAACTCCTTTAGCGGCTTTTGAAGCCTGTGAATTGCTATCTTCAATAGGCTCTGTTATGGCTGTTGATGTGGGCGGTGCTACAACGGACGTGTACTCTATGGCTGATGGATTACCAAGTAGACCGTCAGTTCTTGAAAAAGGATTGAAAGAACCCTTTGCAAAACGGACGGTTGAGGGAGATTTAGGCGTAAGATACAGTATGCAAAGCCTTATTTCTGAAGCTGAAATTGAAAAAATCGCTCAAAATTCAGGTGTTTACGTGGAATTAATTGAAGAGTGGCTGACTGTTTGCAATAAAGACCAATCAATTATTGCCGAAAAAAATTCGCCCGAATCAAAAATAGATGACGAACTTGCCGCAAGCTGTGTCGAAATAGCCATGTCAAGACACTGCGGCTTTTATGAAACAGCCTATACTCCCATGGGTGAAGTAATGATTCAGACTGGAAAAGACCTATCAAATGTTAAATATATGATAGGCACTGGCGGTTCTGTTATAAACAGCAATGAGGCTGAAAAGATAATGCAAAGAGCCGTTTACAGACCGCAGGATTTAAACTTATTAAAGCCTCAAAATCCCCAAATTATTATAGATAGAAAAAATATTTTAACTGCCGTAGGACTTTTATCAAGAATTGATAAAGATTGCGCGCTATGTATAATGAAAAACGAATTCCAAATTTAACCAAGGAGTGAAATGATGGACATTCAATTAAAGAACGAAAAACTAAGTGATGATTTATTTCACAGCATCAGAAAAGACGTGCTTACACATTGGCCCACAGGAGGGACAGTGGATTTTGATGAAGCCGTTGAATATCAGAAGGATATTAAAGGCGAAAAAAGATTTTCAGAAAAATTGAAGATTGGAAAGGCTAACAAAATAACCTTAATTCAGCCCCGCGCCGGTGTAGCTGTAGTCAGCTCGCATATAGAACTTTTAAAATATTTCTATTTGCA
>CAYLSP010000226.1:0-3138 GCA_964385935.1 uncultured Defluviitaleaceae bacterium | reverse complement strand
TTGAAAGGGAAAAGGGCATTTCGGGAATTAAAATGACGTCGGCAGAACCGGCCAACCCTGCATGTAATGCAATCCACCCGGCGTATCTGCCCATGACCTCAGCCACAATAACTCTGTGGTGGGATTCGGCGGTGGTATGCAGTCTTCCGAGATTTTCAGTAACAATGTTAACAGCCGTGTCAAACCCGAAAGTAACGTCTGTTGCACCCAGATCGTTATCAATTGTTTTAGGGATTCCAATGACGTTAACGCCTTTGTTGTAAAAATCGCGGGCGCTTGTAAGCGTTCCGTCCCCGCCTAAAACAACAAGTACGTCAACCTCCTCGTTTTGGAGGTTCACAACAGCTACGTCCGAAACATCTTTAACAACGGTTTTGCCGTTTTCTTCAACATGGTACTGGAAGAGGTTGTCCTTATTTGAAGAATGAAGAATTGTTCCGCCTTTGTGAAGTATTCCTGATGTAGTTTTGGGAGTTAAGGGCATAAACTCATTGTGATAAAGTCCCCTGTAGCCCATTCTATAGCCGATAATTTCTGCGTAGGGATATTTTGCTAAAAGAGCTCTGGTGAATGAATAAATAACCGCGTTTAAGCCGGGAGCATCTCCCCCGCCTGTTAACACACCAACTTTTAACTTAGCCAATTTAATACCTCCAATTCTTATTCAGTGAAATATAAAACCATAGTGACGAAATATTATAAATAGTTATCGAAAAATCGGAAACATTACCTTAGCACTATTTTATCAGAAATAATGCCCTCACTTAAATATTCAGCTTGTCCCTCAATCATCAAAGTAAAGTGATTTACTCCGAACTGCTTTGCGTTCTCAGATAATTGCCTGAGTAGATAGGCCTGAGCCGCTCCGCCCCTAATTTCATTTATTCCCTTTGAGACATTTAGAAGCAGGGTATCTCCAACAATGGTAACAGATATAAATTCCGCTGTCTCGGGCAGAAAACGTACATCTTCTTTTTCAAACAGATTGGTATAAATCACAAAAGCCATCGCTTCCGAAGAAAAATCCCCTATGAATTCAAAATCTTCTTGTAATAATTCAGGTTCTCCAATGCCGTCACTTGACATATCCAAATCGTAATAATACATTTTGCATATTGTGGATTCATATGCAAAGACCTTTTCGGGAAAAATCAATATTAATATAATAAGAAGTAGGTAGACGATTATCATTCTTCTTTTTTTCATAAAAGACTCCTCCGTTTAAACTGCTAATATACCTTGGCAGTTTAATTTTATACACGGAGAAGTCTTTTAACAAGAAATTTCATATGCATTTTGCGCTAGAAACAGCTATTTTACGGGCTTTTCCTATCTATTAGGCATGTATTCATCAAAAACCTCTAAAATACCCCTATAAATAGCTTCGGCGACTTTTTGTAAGTAAGCCTGATTTTTTAATTTAGACGCGTCCTCCTCGTTGGAGACAAAACCTATTTCACAGAGAATGGCAGGTATTTTTGTATTATTAAGTACAAAATATTTAGAGGACTTGTAGTTACGGTCAAAACTTCCCAAGGCCGAAACCAGATTTTTCTGCATGATTTCAGCAACCCTTTTTGAAGAAATCCCAACGGTTTCATCATTAGCATGGGAATAATAGAATACTTCCGTGCCCGTAGTCTTTGGATTATCGAACCAGTTATTATGAATTGAAACAAATAAATCCGCAGCATTGTTGGCCAGAACCACCCTGTCTTCCAAAGTAGGATAAACGTCGTCAAGTCTTGTTGAATATACCTTTATATTCGGGTCGTCATCCAAAAGCTTGTAAAGCCTTTTTGCAATATCTAAGTTTAACTCCTTTTCAATGAGACCGTTTCCGCTTGTTCCGGGGTCTGAACCGCCGTGACCTGGGTCTATTACGACCACTCTTTCATACATAGCCCTGGGGTTTGTGGCTGTTATGTAAATATTTTCCTGATCCTCTTTTATTGTAAAAGTTTGAATTTTATTTAAGTTTATAGTAATTACTGTGTTTCGGTTCGTTTGTATATCAAAGTAGTTAATAATATCGTTTCGTATAATATATTCCCCATAACCAAAGGCGTTTGAAAAATCTCCTGACAATATGAGCCTGAATTTATAGTCTGTATAATTGTCCTCAAGGCTTATCTGAGAAACAGAAAGACCGCTGGATTTAGGAATAATAAGAGACTTTAGTTGTGAGTCATAACGTAGGGACCTAAATGTTGGTCTAGCAATCTTTACAGTTGTCCTGTTTCCCGTTTGTGTCACACTGTAGGAGGCTAGCTCTCTTAAATCCACGGCGATTCTGCCGGACGCTTCCGTAAACTGGGAAGAACGTATGGCACTTATAAGATTACCATTTACGTTTTCATTAATTAAATACGACATTGTGCCAAGGGGCAGATCTATAACAAGCCTGTCTGGGTCAGAAAGAGGGAAAATAGACACAACAGGGGCGCTTTTTCCATCAATATTAATTAAATCATAGTCTGAACCTTTTTCAAAAGATATATTTGTTATACTATTTTTCTCAAAAGTAACCAAAATATTTTTTCGGTCATCGGTCAATACTACGGAGTAACCGACAGGGGAAGTCAAGTCAAATACGAATCTAGTTATTTTTTCGGGTACTAACTGGTTTTGTCCTACGCGAACTGACTTTATATAATGCTTATTGTTTATTTCATATGTTGTTTTTGGAGTACCCATTTCGGCGTTATATACATCAATAACCAAACGGTTATCATTTAATAAAAATTTCATTACTTTACTTATTTTACCGTCGGCTTTAATGGTAAACACGTCCTCTGAGCCACTGGGGACAACTAAGTTTGAAATAACAGTTTCGGGGTGATTTTCTGCCGTGATAGGATTTTTAGTCAAATCCACAGCCAACTCAACGGTCTCTGGGTTTAACCCGCCGTTAGTGTCAATGGCAGTTTCAGACCCCTCTGTTGGATAGATTGGATTATCCACATATGGCACTTCCGGAATCGTTTCTTCGTCGGATATTATAACTGTATTTGTCCTTGGCTCCCATTCCACAGACATTCCGAAAGCCTGAGAAGCAAATCTTATGGGGATCATGGTTCTGTCATTAACCATTTTCGGCGCAACGGGTATGCTTATAATATTGCCATTTGCGTTTAC
>CAYLSP010000225.1:0-3145 GCA_964385935.1 uncultured Defluviitaleaceae bacterium | reverse complement strand
CATAATCCTATGCGAAGTTTCGTCCGCGTCAATTATTTTTGCTCCATATTCGGACAATATTTGAGCAACGGCATTTTTACCCGCCCCCATATTTCCTGTTAACCCGATAACAACCTGCTTATTTTGCATCAAACCAGCTCTTCCCGATGGATATATCGACGGACATGGGCGCTTTAAAGCTAACCGCGGTTTCCATTTCCAGCTTTAAAATCTCGGCAGCCTTTTGAACTTCTTCCTCCGGCGCGTTTATAAGGAGTTCGTCATGAACCTGCAAAATAATTTTTGACTTCATACCCTCTGCTTTAAACCTGTTATAAACCCTGACCATGGCTACTTTAATAATATCAGCCGCCGTTCCCTGAATCGGGGCGTTCATGGCGGCTCTTTCGCCGAAGGAACGTATGGCAAAGTTATCTGCCTTTAGTTCGGGAATTATTCTCCGGCGGTTAAAGGCTGTAAGCGCATAGCCTTTTTCTTTTGCAAAAGATACTGCACCGTCAAGATATTCCTTAACCTTTTCATATCTTCCAAAATATCCGTCTATATAATTTTGAGCTTCTTTAACTGAAATGCCTAAATCCTGTGAAAGAGCAAAGGCTGAAATTCCGTATACAATCCCGAAATTAACGGCTTTTGCATTACTTCTCTGGGTTTGAGTCACCTCTGAAAGAGGTGTATTAAAAACCTGTGAAGCCGTTATTCTGTGAATGTCGTCATTGTGTAAAAAAGCGTTAATAAAGGTCTCGTCGCCGGACATATGAGCGAGAATACGAAGTTCAATCTGGCTGTAGTCGGCATCTATAAAGACGCAGTTTTCTTCCGCAATGAAAACCTTTCTGAGTTCTCTGCCAAGTTCTGTTCTTATTGGGATATTTTGAAGGTTCGGTTCTGTTGAACTTATACGTCCTGTTGATGTGGCCGTCTGATTAAAGGTAGTATAAATCTTCCCGGTTTTTTCGTCTATAACGCTTAAAAGTCCGTCGGCATAAGTGGATTTCAGCTTGCTAAAGGTTCTGTATTCCAGTATTAAAGCCACTATTTCATTATCTTCAGCTAGTTTTTCAAGAACGTCCGCCGCTGTTGACCAGCCTGTTTTCGTTTTTTTGCCGCCCTTTAGCCCCAGCTTATCAAAAAGAACCGCCCCTAATTGCTTTGGAGAATTTAAATTAAATTCCCCACCTGCAAGTGAATAAATATTTTTCGTAAGGCTGTCAATGGATAGAGAAAGCTTCCGTCCATATTCAATAAGTGCATTTTTGTCAACTTTTATCCCCTGTTTTTCCATGTCCTCAAGGACGAAGACTAACGGTAGTTCCATATCGTAATAAAGGCTTTTCTGGTCGTTTGCATTAAGTCCGTTGTTCATTAGAGTATAAAGGCGAAAGGCCGCTTCTACAATATTTCCCGCATATCTTGAAATTTCAGTCTCATTTAATTCAAGCGGGCCTTTTTTACTTTTACCTTTTCCGAAAAATTCTTCTTTAGACGAATAATTTTCTAATAGAAAATCCTTAGCAATTTCCGAAAATTCTGAATAATCTTTTGAAGAGTCAAGAACATAAGCCGCTAAACTCACATCAAAGACTAAATTCTTTGGATTTATATTAAATTTATTTAAATAATGAAGGTCGGTTTTTATTTCTGTTGAAACCTTTGGTATTTCAGACTCAAAAAATGTCTTAAAATGAGAAATAAAATTTTCTTCCGAATCTTTTGTAGGAAGAAAATACGAGCTTCTTTCATTATAGCAAAGGGATATGCCTAAAAGCTCACCATCATTTAGCAACAGATGATAAGCTGTATTTTCATTCCCGATTTTATTTAAAATATCACTAAGCTCATCAAGTCCAATTGTTAATATATCTATGCCGGCTTTTTCACTTTTATAAGTCTTAAACAGCGAATAGAAAGATTTAAATTCAAGCCGGCGTATTTCCTCTCCGGCTTTTTCATTATAAATTTCATCAGCGGTCATTTCTTCAAAATTAATATCTATCGGCACATTTAAGTCAATTGCCGCGAGTTTTTTGCTGAGCATTGCCAAATCGGAATGTTTTTCGAGGTTTTCAGAAGCCTTTTTGGGGGTAATATTCCAAGCGTTTTCAATGGCCGCTTCAACCGAACCAAACTCCTGTATAAGCTTATAAGCAGTTTTTTCGCCAATTGACGGCACGCCGGGAATATTGTCTGAGCTGTCACCCATAAGCGCCTTAACGTCAATAATCTGGGTTGGAGTTATGCCGAAAATATGGTTAATTGTATTTTCGTCATATGATTCTACTTCTGTCTTGCCGCCCTTTGTCTTAGGTATGCGGACTGTAATGTATTTAGATGCGATTTGAAGAAGATCCCTGTCACCGGAAATCACCGTAACAAGATGCCCTTCACCCTCTGCCTTTTTTGAAGCTGTTCCCAAAACATCGTCCGCTTCATACCCCTCTAATTCTAAGGTTTTTATGCCCATTTTCTCCAATAGGGTTCTTACCACAGGGACTTGCACAAGAAGTTCCTGCGGCATACCCTTCCTTGTGCCTTTATATAGGGCATACATTTCATGCCTAAACGTGGGCCCTTTTGCATCAAAACAAACCGCAATATAATCAGGGTTTTCCTCGTTATAAAAGCGGAAAAAAATGTTTAAAAAACCATAAACGGCGTTTGTAAGTTCGCCGTTTTTGGTTGTCATTGGCGGCATAGCGTAGTAAGCCCGGTTTATGATGCTAAAACCGTCGATAAGCAGTAATTTTTTTTTCATAATTACCTCGGTTCTATTATTCAGGTTTATAGGAACTTTTCAAAGAAACAATCCTGTTATAGCAGATTTTTTCGTCTGTAGACAATTTATAATCGGGATAGAAATAACCATGTCTAAGGAACTGTAAACGTTCGTCAAGAGGGAGTTCCTTAACAAATGGCTCGATATAACAGTTATCCAGACTTATCAGGGAGTTTTCATTTTTTCTAATTCCATTTTCGGCTCTTTCGTCGTCATAGACCAAATAATCAAAAAGCCTTGCGCTGCATTTTACTGCATGAAGAGCAGAAACCCAATGGACAGTGCCTTTTACTTTTCTGCCTTCAAAGCCAGAACCGCTCTTTGTCTCTGGGTCATAAGTGCAGTGAACTTCGGTTATGTTACCGTTTT
>CAYLSP010000224.1:0-3152 GCA_964385935.1 uncultured Defluviitaleaceae bacterium | reverse complement strand
CAAAGCTTAGCTGCTTCTAAGAAAATAGAAGACGAAGCCAGAGAAAAAGGCTATAACGAGGGCTATTCAAAGGGCGCTGATGAAGCCGAACGGCTTAAATCAGAGGCTCAGGAGATTTATGACAAGACTGTTACCGAAAGAGAAGAAACCCTTAAAAATCTGGAATCTGAAATAGTGGAATTAGTTCTGAAAACCGTTAAAAAGCTTGTGGGTGACATTCCTGCTATAAAGCCCGATTTGGTGGTAAATCTTATTAAACAGGGACTTGCGGACGCTACCATTACGGGAAGCATTAACATTAGGGTTTCAAAAGAAGATTATGATGCCGTGAACGCTCAGAAAGACGAAATTTTATCTTTTGCCGAAGGCGCGTCAAATGTGGACATTATAAAGGACTTATCCCTTAACAAGTCAGACTGTGTTATTGAAACACAGTTCGGAATAATCGACACAAGTCTCGACGGTCAGTTTGCAGTCTTGAAAGACAGTTTATATTTATTACTTTCTCAATAGAAATCAGGTGAAACGATGCCCGTAACAATTGACTTGAAAAAATATGATGAAGTTCTTCATAAAAACTACGTAAAACGGCTTGGTCGCGTTTCACAGGTAGTTGGTCTGACCATAGAATCTGTGGGTCCAGATGTAAAAGTCGGCGATATCTGCAATATAAAAGCCACTAAATACAGCAAGCCCGTTGTTTCCGAAGTGGTGGGCTTTAAGAACAGCAACATCCTTCTTATGCCCCTTGGGGATATGACGGGAATAGGCCCCGGAAGTATTGTGGAAGCCGTTGGCAAACCCCTTATGTTAAGAATATCGGAGGACCTTTTGGGAAGAGTTCTTAACGGCATTGGCGATCCTATGGACGGTCGTCCTGCTGTCTTAACAGGCGAGGACTTTCCTCTTTCAAATGCCCCGCCGAACCCTCTTGAAAGAGTGAGGATTTCTGAGCCGCTGACTATGGGTGTTAAGGCCATAGACGGACTTTTGACAATTGGAAAAGGCCAAAGAGTCGGTATTTTCGCCGGCTCAGGCGTTGGAAAAAGTACGCTGATGGGTATGATTGCCAGGAACACAAAGGCTGATATAAATGTGATAAGCCTTGTCGGCGAACGCGGCAGAGAGGTTCGGGAATTCCTTGAAAAAGACTTGGGCGAAGAAGGCTTGAAACGCTCTGTCATGGTTATCGCAACCTCTGACCAGCCCGCTCTTGTCCGTGCTAAATGCGCTGAAACGGCGACTGCTATTGCTGAATATTTCAGAAGCAAGGGCAAGGCCGTTATGCTTCTTATGGACTCACTGACGCGTTATGCAATGGCTCAGAGAGAAGTTGGTCTGGCTATTGGCGAACCGCCCGTCTCCAGAGGTTACACGCCGTCAGTATTCGCCGCAATGCCAAAGCTTCTTGAACGCGCCGGAAATTCTGACGTTGGCTCAATAACGGGGCTATACACCGTGTTGGTGGATGGCGACGATATGACGGAGCTTGTCACAGACACCGCAAGGGGAATTTTAGACGGTCATATCGTATTAAACAGAAAAATCGCCAACAGAAATCATTACCCCGCCATTGACGTTTTAGCCAGCGTTTCCAGGGTTATGAGTGACATAGTTACAAAGGAGCATAAAAAAAACGCAAACGAAATAAAGCGTCTCATGTCTGTTTATAAAGACTCTGAGGACTTAATAAATATAGGCGCATACACCGCCGGAAGCAGTCCTGAAATAGACTATGCAATCACTAAGCATAAGGCCATTAACGAATTTTTGACGCAAGATACTCATGCAAAGTTTGACATGGAAGAGACTCAGAACACCATGAACGAGATAGTTAACGGCGAAAATGCCCAAAGTTAATACGGAACAGGTAAAGGGTTGATATAATGGCTAAATTTAAGTTCCGTCTGCAAAGCTTTTTAGACCTTAAAGGCAAGCTTGAAGAACAGAAAAAGCTTAGTTATGGTAAAGCCATTGAACAGCTTGAAGCTGAAAAGCAGAAGAAAGTTGACCTTGAAAATGAAGTAGATAAAACCATTACTTCTTTTAAAAAGAACATTGACTTTAAGGTTGAACCACTGGAATTCAGACAGTATAACTTATATATTGATCTTCTGAAAAAAAAGATAAAGGCTCAAATTCTTGAAATAGAAAAAGCCGAAAAAGTTGTTGAAGAAAAGCGGCAGGAGCTTGTTGAGGCAGTTAAGGAAAGAAAAGCTCTGGATACATTGAAAGAAAAAGACCTTGAGGTTTACAAGGAAGAAGAAAAAAGGCTTGAGCAGAAAATGGTTGATGAGATTGTTAGTTACCGCTACAATAAAGCGTAATGCTTGAATTTGGCATTATGAAAGATTCCGGAGGGCTTTATATGGCTGTGGATCAGGCTGAAAGAGAATATGTAAAGACCGGCACTGACACAAATCAGGTTGTCGGAGCTGATAACAAAACTAATAAAAAGCCGATTAAAAATAAGGGCAAGAAAAAGGGTCGAGGCAAAACTGCCGGAATTATTGTCCTGATTGTGGTTTTAGTCGCGGCTGTGGGGCTTGGCCTAGTTATAGGGTTCAATCTTTTTAGCGTCAGGGATAAGTTTGTTTACCCTGTACTGCGCAATATCCCAATTGTTAACAATGTCATTCCCGCCGAGGAAGCAAAAGATGACCCTCTTGCCGGAACAACGAAAGAACAGTTGTCTCTTGAAATCGAGAATTTGAAACTTGAAGTTGAAAAAAAGGATCAGGAAATAAACGATCTTAAAGATAAAAGCAATTTATATGTTCAGGAAATATCAAGACTTTCTGACATAGAAAAGCAACAGGTGCAGTTTAAAGAGGATAAAGCAGCCTTTGACGAAATGATAGCGAAAAACGACCCTACAGCTTATGCAAAGTTTTATGAAAGCATAGACCCACAAAACGCAGAAGAACTTTATAAACAGGCCGTGACCAAGAACGCTGTCACTGCCGAAATAAAGAAATTTATTGCAACGTTTACTTCCATGGACTCTGCCGCTGCTGCCGCCATACTTGAAGAAATGATAAAAAGCGATTTAAACACCGCTGTTGGAATCCTCAAAAACATGGATGCGGTTTCACGTGGCGCAATTATGGCAGAATTAACACCTGTAAGTGCTTCTACGGTGGCAAGACGCC
>CAYLSP010000223.1:0-3152 GCA_964385935.1 uncultured Defluviitaleaceae bacterium | reverse complement strand
TAGCCAATAGCCCACCTTTTTCCAAATTCCATGAGCGCCCCTCATAGAATCCTCCGTCCCTGTGTATCTTGCCTTTGCCCATCCGGTTATAAAATCGGCCATATTAAGAAGCAAAAACGCCGTAAAAGCCCACCAGAAATTGCCGAAAATGGAAGCCAAAATCCCCGCCGCAATTCCAAATATTAAGTTAACCTTTTCTTTAAAAACATCTACAATCTCCATAAAATCCCCTTTATCAAATAAATTGTTGGATTTAAGACAGGGGAATTAATTATGTTCTTTTGGACGCAATATTATATTATCAGATTTGCGTCCAAAAGTCAACACATTTTAGATTATCTCTTTAATTATGCGTCCTTTTGTGTTAACATAAGGGAATAAACAGGAGGGATTAACATGGGTAATGAAGAAGATTTCGGTAGCTATATTAGAAGCCTTAGGGGAGATAAATCTCTGAGAGAGATAGAGGCTCAAACAGGGGTCACAAGTTCCTTCTTGTCAAAGCTGGAGCGTGGTGAGAGAGGAGTACCAAAACCCGAAACCATTAAAAAGCTTGCCTTTGCGCTGTCCGAAAATTATTATGAGTTGATGGAAAAGGCCGGTTATATTGAGGCTGATCATAATTCTAATGAACAAATTGTAGTTAATGAAAATGATTTAGAATATTTTAATCTAATGAAGGATTTGCAAAAAAGGGGATACACCCCCGATGACATCAGACGGCTGGTTATGGAAAAAGAGGAAAAGAAATTAGATTTTTAAGGCATTTCATATTGTACAGTCCACCTTCAAGAGCGTCACAGTGCCAAGCTTTTTTGTATATTATAATAAAAAACGATAAATGAAGGTGGAGAATATGAATGTTGTCAGGCTTATCGTCCAATGTTCAACCAGGCTTTCCGCAGCACAGGAGGAACAGCTTTTGGCATACGGAACTCTAAAATACCGTATTCCCCTGATAGGTTGCTATGTTATTGAGGTTAACCGAGAAGATTTAAGAAATATAAAAAATATAGCTGGGGTTGAAAGCCTTCATGAATGCAGCAGCGTTTCCGCTCAGATGAACCTAGCAAGAAAAACAATTTCATGCGAGAAAGTAAAATTAACTGGAAGTGGTGTTGGCGTTGCCATTTTAGACACTGGAGTAAGCCCACTTGATGACTTCACTTATCCTAGAAACAGAATTGTGGCGTTTAAAGATTTTGTTAACGACAAGCAGGGTCCTTACGACGATAATGCCCACGGAACCCATGTAGCGGGAATTTCTGCCGGAAACGGCTGTTTATCAAACGGAAAATATCAGGGCATCGCCCCCGAAGCTAATATAATAGCAGTAAAAATCCTTGACGCAAATGGAAAAGGTGACTCATCAGACGTTTTAGCAGGCATACAATGGATTATTGATAATAAAGATATATATAACATAAGAATAGCAAATTTGTCCATCGGAACTCAGGATGCAACAAGTCATGACCCCCTTGTGAGAGCCGTTGAGGCAGCATGGGATGAAGGAATTATATTCACAATTGCGGCCGGCAACAACGGCCCCGGAGCGCGAACTGTAACATCGCCGGGAATAAGCCGTAAAGCCATAACCGTGGGAGCATCTGACGACAACAACTTAGTTACTATCTGGGGAGACACTTTAGGAAATTTTTCAGGAAGGGGGCCCACATCAGAATGTATTATAAAACCAGACATAATTGCCCCCGGCTCGAAAATCATTTCCTGTCTGGCTTCTATACAGGATCTGTCTGATGATAGAGTAAAAGAACTTAAAATTGTAGCAGAAAATTATCTTGAAATGAGCGGAACATCTATGGCGACCCCTGTTATAAGCGGAGCCATTGCGCTTCTTCTTGAACAGCGTCCGGATCTGACTCCTAACGAAGTCAAATATTTATTAAAGAAATGCGCGGTGACATTAAACCGCCCTCAAAATCATCAAGGTTGGGGCATTATAAATGTTGAAAAATTATTGGAATTGGGAGGCAATTATGGCAAAAAAATATGAAAACCTAACAAGAGAAATGGAATTTATATTGGCTATGAAGCCCTTTATTGACGAGGAAAGCCACGGAAAAGTAGACAGCCTATTAGAAATGATGAGTGCAATTGAAGTAATGAAGAAGGCCAGCAAGGGTCTTAATTTCCAAAGCGTTAACAGGCCTGCACTCGTTAGACCGTGGATAATGTCAGCGGAGGACAGAGACTTAAACTTGGAAGCTTCTGACGATTCCATCCATCCTGACGGGATTTATGATGTTGATAAAAAGTGTATTGCGGCGAAAAACAGATCTCTAGCGTTTAATAATTACATGCCTTTGTTAGCTGCTTTATTCTTAAAACCAAATATATAGGAGTATTGAAATTTCTACAAAAAAATGATATGATATCCCTTGTTTAAAATATAATTTAGGGGAGAAAAGAATGAACGAACAGACAAATGTAAAAATTACTAATGCGGATCCTTCCGCGGTTGGGCTTTTTGGCCTTGCAATGGTAACTCTAGTGGCTTCTAGCCAAAAGCTTGGACTTACTCAAGGGCTTTCCTTAGTAATTCCATGGGCAATTTTCCTTGGAGCTATAGCACAGCTCTTTGCCTGTGTTAACGACTCAAAAAGGAACAACCTTTTCGGTACAACTGCCTTTGCTGGTTATGGACTTTTTTGGCTTGGTGTTGCTCTTAGCTGGCTCATTAACATGGGCGTCTTCGGCGAGGTTTTAAAAGCTCAGGCTGATACAGCTCAACTTGGTGTTGCATTCCTTGGATATTTAATATTTACCTTGTTTATGACAATTGGCGCAACTCAAACTAATAAAGTTTTATTGATTATCTTTATACTTATTGACTTCTTGTTTATCGGGCTCACTTTAAGCACATTCGGCGTTGCACACGAATTTTTCCATTGGGTGGCTGCAATTTCCGAACTTCTTATATCTATCGTTTCATTTTACGGCGCGGCTGCTGTCGTTTTAAACAACGTTTTCGGCAAAGTCATTCTTCCACAGGGAAAAGCTATAAAATTTAAGTAATATAAAAAATTAAAACCTGCTAAGAAAAGTTAATCAAAACTTTTCTCAGCAGGTTTTTAATAATTAAAATCCTTTATGTTCCGTTCTATTGATAATCTCGTTTTGCAAAGCCTCTC
>CAYLSP010000222.1:0-3188 GCA_964385935.1 uncultured Defluviitaleaceae bacterium | reverse complement strand
GACAGAAGGAGCGGATGTAATAATTTCTGAACATAACCACCCAATAATCAAGACGGTAGTTTTCAAGAAATTCTCCGTTATAAAAGGATGTTAACTCGTCATAAATCTCAATAAGTTTATCAACGTCTGTTTCCTCTGCCGCCATTTTGCCAAGTTCTTCAAAACGGTCAATATCAAAATCCACATCTTTTGAGACTTCAATTTTATAGTTACCTTTGACATTTACTATGTTTATATCGTCGCTAAAATCTTTATGAAAGACGTTTTCAGACGATAAGAGCTTTCTTATTCTATGAATATATGTTCTGATAACTTTTTTTCCGTCAATATATTCGTTCCCCGGCCAAACATTTTCAGAAATTGACTCGGCTATGAATGTTTTTTCTCTCTGTGAGAGCATGAAGCACAATAAGTTAAGAGGTTTTAAGTTCCCGCCATTTTCGAGAAAAATTGACATATCCTTATAAGTAATGTCGAAGATCCCGAACATTTTTATTTTAATCGTGTTTTCACCCGATTCTTTTCTTTCGTTCCCATTTCCACTAACCATTAACTCACTTCCTCCCCACTGCACATTTGTATTTAATACTTATTCTTTAATAATATACTAAGAGATAATACTACATAATTGTATATATTACAATAAAAAATTCCACGCATATTCATTATTTTTCCCGACATAAATAGGGTTTATGGTCTATTTATGTCTTTTAAATAATATAATTGCTTATTTTAGAAATTCTGTATTCCCCAGTATCGGGATAGAGCTTTTTTATATATTCAAGAGCAAGTATAGCTTCTCTTCTCGAGTTATAATAACCTAAAACTGTGGGGCCACTTCCGCTCATAACAGAGCCTAATGCTCCTGACTTTATCATTTCTTTTTTATATTCTGAAATAATGGGGTATTTCGCAAGAGTAACTGTCTCTAAAACATTACAAAATTCTGACGCTATCTTAACGGTGTTTTTTTCTTCAATATATCTGATAATTTTTTCCGTATTAGGACGGCAAATTACAGCCGAGTTATCGTATTTTTTAAAAACGTCGGCTGTAGATACTGTCACAGGAGGCTTTATCAAAAGGACATGAACGTAGGGGTGTGGCGGCAGTCTTGTTAATTTTTCGCCAATCCCTTCAGCTAACATCGTTCCGCCTTCAATGCAAAAGGGCACGTCCGCTCCGAGACTTTTCCCGATTTCAAGAAGTTCCTGCTTACTAAGGGGCAAGTCGAAAAGGCGTTTTAGTCCGATAAGAGCGGCGGCGCAGTCAGCGCTTCCTCCGGCAAGTCCGGCTGAAACAGGGATATTTTTTTTTAGTTCTATAAACACTCCGCATTTTAAATCAAATCGATCTTTAATGGCCTCAAAAGCTTTTGTTATAAGGTTCTTCTCACCCACGGGAAGCCATCTGAGGTTTGTTATGAGCTTGTAATAATTATCTTTATAGATTTTTTTAATAAAAAGTCCATCGCTAAGATCTATAGTCTGCATAATAGTCTTTATGTCGTGATATCCGTCCTCCCTTTTTCCCGTTATGTCAAGGGAGACGTTTATTTTAGCGCGGGCTTTCATGTAAATATAATTCATAAATTTCAGTCCTAAATAAGTTTTGCGCCGTTAGCTTGCAGACGGAATCTAAGCCCCAGATATTCTGCAGCTCTCTTGCACATGACCATTCTAGTTAAGAAAATTTCAAAATAATCCATCACAGAACAAATCTGAATGTCTATGGCCATGTCAAGCATAATTATTTTCTCCTCGGTGTTGACTGAAAGGGCGGCACTTTCAACGGCGTAGTTAACCCTGTCATGAATGTCAAATGATGAAAAATTATTATTTCTGACGCGGCTTCTTCTAACATCTGTTTTATCGGCTATTATAAGGGCGGCAGAAACAGGCCCTACCGGAGTTCCGGCGGCTTCGTCATGATTTCCTATAGCGCCCGTGATAATAGCGATTTCTTCGGGATCGGCGTTCATCCTCGTTAATAAATTGAAAGCCAGAAGTGCCCCCGTCTGTGCATGTTCATGTCGGTTTATCATATTCCCGATATCATGAAGATAACCGGCGATTTTACATAGTTCGAGAGTTCTTGCGTCATATTTAAGTTTCTCCAAAATATCAGAAGCGGCGGCTCCAACCTTTAATGTATGAGTTGCGCTATGATCGGTATATCCCAGCTCCCCTAAAATATCATTTCCTCTATTTATATAAACCCTGATTTCCTTATCATTTTTAACTTCGTCAAATGTTATACGTTTATACATACTGTCTCCATCCATTAAAATAACTCTTTGAGTTTTCTTGCTATATCAGTAATAGGAAGCTGATAATCAACAGCTCCCATATCGTAGGCCGCCTTAGGCATTCCATAAACCACGGAAGTGGCTTCATCCTGACCAATGGTTTTAGCTCCCTTACTATGGAGTTCATACATGCCCAAAGCCCCGTCAGAGCCCATCCCTGTAAGGATAACGGCTATTGTATTCCTTCCTGTGATCTCTGCTGCCGAATTAAATAAAATATCGGCGGCAGGGCGAACGCCATGAATTTTATCTGCCATGAAGCACTCTACAGCCAGCTTTTGGCTTTTAGTAACAAGGCGCAGATGAAAATCCCCCGGCGCAATAAGCGCACAACCTTTTCTTAAATAATCGCCGTTTTCGGCTTCCCGAACATTAACCTCAGAAAGTTTGTCAAGTCTTTCGGCGAATTGTTTCGTAAATACTGGAGGCATATGCTGAACCACTACAATAGGAGGGCAAGCCGCCGGAAGCTCCTTGAATAAAACGGCTAGAGCCTCCGTCCCTCCTGTGGATGAGCCTATCACAACTATTTTTTGATGTATATCAGCCGCGCTCGCAAAATCGGCAGTGGGGTTGACAATGGGCGTGGGATTAATCTGCTGACCCAAATTAACAGTCTTTTGGGGCTGTGCTTTAGCCCCTGAATAAAGCTTTATCCTGTTAACCATATCTTTAATCGTGGACTCCATAACCGCTATATTCCCCGAGGGGGGTTTAATCAGAAAGTCAGTTACGCCTGCCTTGGGAAGAGAAACTTGCTTTTGATCCCGCAGCATTATAATTTTTGCGCCGATTCTTTCCAATATATCATTTATAACTGAATCAGAAATGTTATACTCTGACGCTTCAACACTCACGGCTCTTAAATTTTTGACAAGAA
>CAYLSP010000221.1:0-3197 GCA_964385935.1 uncultured Defluviitaleaceae bacterium | reverse complement strand
CAGGAAGGACAGACAACGCCCATTTTCTTCCCTCCAAAAGCGGATTTTATCATCAGTGGGAACAACTCCGGAAGAAATGTCGTCAGCGATAATAATTTTATCGCTAAATTGCTCAATACTTAACTTTATTTCATCAATCGGCTTTTTTCCGGCATTGATAATTGATAGCACATAGATGTGAAAGCCGTTTAATATCCTTTTTTCCTGAATACCGATTAAGTTATCATTATAATTGTCAGCAAAATAAAAAACCGCTTCTTCATCTAATTTGTAATTATTCAAAGCATATTCAAGCTTTCCTTGATAGGCACCGCCAAAAATTAAATCCATAAAACCACCCTATATTATCATTAATAAAACCCCTGCCATTTCCGACAGGACTATAGAAAATCCTGATGTATCCCCCGAAACGCCGCCAAACGACTTGCGGCAAATAAGGGTTGCGATTAAGGACACTATGCCAGTAGCAAAAAAAATTATTACTTCTTTGATGCCCAAGAACCAAAAACAACTGAAAGAGGCGGCTAGCAAAAATAATATAATAAAAATTAAGTGAGCGTTTTTCGATTTTTCCTTGAACATATGTCCTAAGCCGCTTTTGGAAATTAATCTAAAGGACATAAGGCTTAATGCGGACATACCCCTTGATGAAATCATGATAAAAATTATCTCGATGAAGTGTTTTTTGGCCTCTATTATGCCGTTGAAGCAGGAAAACATCCCCAAAATCAAGAAAATAACCATAATAACCGAATATGCGCCTGAATGGGGGTCTTTTAATATTCTAAGTCTTTCTTCAAAGTTTCGCCGTGATAATATTGCATCTGAAACATCCATATAGCCGTCTAAATGAATGAAGCCCGTTAGACCGAAATATAAAACTGTTAAAATTGCAGAAACCGCCATAGTGTTCAGTGAAAACAAGTTTATTATTTCCGTTAATACAAAGAAAATTAGCCCAAGGACTCCGCCTAAAACTGGCAGAAGCGGCAACACAAGGTTCATGGATTTTTCGTCCCAAAGGTTAGGCGCAGGCAAAGCAGAAAACATGGACAGTGTCATAAAAAAACCTTTAATATATCTCAATTTTATCACCTTTATGATAAATAACGGAAGAATATGAAACTTCAATAACCGCGTCGAAATAGGAAGCAAGTTTTCGTTCCGCAAGAGCCAGAGACTTCCTGTATTTCTCCGTCCAAAATCCATAATCCATAGCGTCCGAATAAATATAGTCCGAAACAACAACAATATTTTTTGCCATTTCACAGAGAGTTATTAGCCCTGAATTTACCGTTACAAGTGCGTTTTCGTTAAAGTCAGAGCCTACGAACATTTCATTAGCAAGTAGAGCTGTCAGACTATCCAGAAGAACGGAGGATTCAGGCTTTAATAACTCGGATGTCTGTTCAATAAAGCGGGGCTGTTCAATGGTTGTAAAGCCCCATCCCTCCCGCTCATTCTGATGATTTTTTATTCGGGCTTCGTCCTCTTTGTCAGAAGCAATCATTGTGGCTATGTAATATAAATTTCCGCCTAAGGCCTTGCAAAGACGTTGGGCATAAAAGGATTTTCCGTTTTTACATCCCCCTGAAATTAAAATTTTCACGGTCTTTGCCTCCTTAAATTAGATATCAAAAAATCCTTCGGTTTGGGCTTCTTCGAGATAGCTGTCGTCAATGCCGCCATCATCAAAAGTACCCATGTTTTTTACAATGTCGCAGGACGCGTCAATTAGTGAAAACATTATGGGACATCCGCTTCCTTCTCCTAAACGCATATTTAAAAGAAGCGGCGGTTCGTCGCCAAAAACCCTTGCGGCTTCCGCATAACCCTGTTCATATGATGCGTGGGACAAAAACATAAAGTCCTTAACTCTCTCGTTAAACTTCATTGCCAAAAGTGCCGAAACAATTGAAATGAATCCGTCCACAACAATGGGCACTCCCATATAAGCCGCCCCGATAAAGAGTCCGGCTATGCCGCCAATATCAAAGCCGCCAACTTTTGACAGAACATCCAGCGGGTCATTGCTGTCAGGCTCATATTTTTTAAGCGCGTCCGCAACAATTTCAATTTTTCGTTTATAACTTTCGTTATCAAGCCCCGCGCCTTTTCCAACGGCTTTTTCAGGCTTTATGCCCGTTAAGGCGCATAAAACAGCGGAAGACGTGGTAGTATTTCCGATTCCCATTTCGCCTGTTCCGAGAAGGCTGTAACCGGCTTCAACGGTATCAATTGCCAGTTCAATGCCAGTTAAAACTGCTCTTTCAGCCTCATCTCTTGTCATAGCATGAGAGACGGCTATATTATTTGTAGACTTGCGAATTTTTCTGTTTATTATTCTTTCGTCGCTGAAATCTCCGTTTACTCCAATATCAACGATTTTTAAATCAGCATTAAAATGCTTTGCCAAAACAGCCGCGCCTGTGATACCCTTTAAGAAATTCCTTGTCTGGGCGTATGTAACCGATTGGGGCGCTGAGGATACTCCCTCTGAAACAACGCCGTTGTCTGAGGCCATAATTATTAAAGCCCGTTTTTCAAAAGAAGGGTATACATTCCCTGTTATTCCCGCTAGTCTTATAGCTATATCTTCTAGTTTTCCAAGACTTCCGGGAGGTTTCACCAAACTGTCAACTCTCGTTCTTGATTCAGAAATTTTATCAAACGAAAGTTCTTTTAAATTGTTTAAATACCAGTCAATTGTTTTCATTTTGCCCCTCCTATGGCATAATTAATTATTACAATAAAAAAACCAGGCAAGCCTGGATACCATAAGTTTGAGCATTAAAATAGAAATGCAAACCTATAGCCCCATACTCTGTGAAGCTTTAGAATTAACGGAATATTCCGCTTTGGCAGGTCTTCCGGCTCTGACATTTTCAATAAGAAAGCAAATTCCGCCTTCCCCGGTTGTTCCGAGTGGCATTTGAAACTCGCATATGTCATTACGGCAGCAGGACTGCTCAGGAATTTAACCTGATTCCCTATTAAGCTATAAGCACCAATAATATTAATATAACACGAATAACAAAAAAAAGCAACCATTGCGAAATTAATCAGCAATAGGCTGCTCTTTGTTTTCAGGGGATAAACTATTTTTATCAATAGAACAAAATATATCAACTAGTTCCTTGTCCAACTGTGTTCCGGCACATTCTTTCAATATTTCAATGGTTTTTTCAAATGAAAAT
>CAYLSP010000220.1:0-3206 GCA_964385935.1 uncultured Defluviitaleaceae bacterium | reverse complement strand
AGTTACTCCGCCCGTTCAGGACTATCCTCGAAGCAGTAATTCCAAAAGATATTTTTATCATTCCCTGCGTTAAAAAAACCGTTCTTTCTTTGTAAGCGTATTAAAAATTTTTGGTACATCACCCTACCATAAATAGAAATAACCTCCAACGTCATAATTAGAGAAATTTCCATTCCATCGGGAAGATTTTCAGCCAAGTCCTTGATATTATTTGCCACAAGGACATAATTTACAACCTCCCCCTTACTTATTATTGGAGACGGGACAAAACCTCCAGAATTATAAACAGCAATTTTTTTATTGTTTTTACTATCTCCATAATCAGAATATTCAATCGCTAATTTCTTAATTTGAAAGCACCGTATAGGTATTTCAGTTTGGTTTGTAATTCCAAAGGCAAAAATCGTACTATCACAAAATTCTTTTCCAGCATTTGATATTCCCGCCATATAGGTTTTTCCGTCAATCTTGAATCCAAAATTATGATTTACAACTAACACGGGTTCTTGTGTAAACGCAAGATATGTATACTCTTTGTTTTCTTCTAACTTCATCAATCTATTATTGATTGATAGTAATTGACTCTGGTATTCTTCACTTTTGGTTTCTGATCTTTCAGCCGATAAATCATTTTCTAGCTTGAAGCGTTCGTTTTGCCAATATGCAATTAAACCAAGAAAAATTGCAGAAGCTGAGCTTATCCATGCAAAGAACATATTTAACCAATCACTTTTCTCAATTTCAAAAAGCTGTTTATATGCCCCAAAGATAATAGCAAAAGACAAAATCATCACAAGAATACCAAAAGAAATAAATAGTATACGAAACCGAATTTTTATGTTTTTGTCTTTCTTCATAGATAACACCTCTATTTAATTATATCATATAAACGGTAGTTAATAAACAAAAAGCACTAAAAACAGATTGGCCAAGTACTTTTGATGTGTAATATTCGTTTGCAGATTGCGGAAAGCCTTTATTTTATGCGGGTTTTAAAGTTTGCCCTTATGAACTCTCGCACCAGGAGCGGATACATAAAGATATACGTAGTTTAGCTCAGTTCATTTCTCTCGCTTAACAATTGTTTTAGTTGTTCAACAGTAATTTGATTTCCATCAATTTTACGGCGATGGAGCATTCTATGGCAATTGGCGCAGACGAGAACGAGGTCAGAAAGTTTTGTCTGCGTATTTGCTTCTAGTAAACTTAAAGGAATAATGTGATGACACTCTATGTAACCCTGGCCTAGCTCTCCATAGACTTCCACAAAATTGAAATTACATACCTCGCAGAGCAACACACCACTTTTCTGATAAATAAATGCCTTTTTTCTTTTTACCAATTTTGAGTTTCGTTCTTTATACCTATGGAGGCGTGTCAAAATTTCACCTTCAGAAAATGAGTAAAGTCACTCTTATTAGGAGATGATGAAAAATCAATACCGCTTTCTATAACCTCTTTTATCTTATCAGCTAATAAATGCAAAGTATCTTTCTGATTTACAAACTCAAAATAAATGGTTCGATCTTGTTTGCTCGCATTAGGCAAGCCGTGCCCTGGGCAGTCAAAACTCCGGAAGTTCATTAACTTCATTTTAACGCCATTTTCATTCCGAAATGTTTCTGATGGCTTTGAAGCATAAGAATTATATCGATTCAACAATTTACTTAGCTGTGCTATTTCTTCATTATAAGTAGCAGGAATAGTTATTGATGCATCCATTTTAAAAAATACACTGAGCGTTAAAATAAGCTCATCCCGCGTCCATGCAGGATTGCTTTGTCTTGGCATGGTATTCACCCCTCAAATGGTTATTTCTATTCTATCAGCATTTTCAATAGTCGTGTGTCTCTTTTTCAATCTCGATTACAATCGCACTCATTTTAACATCAAGAGCGCGGCTTATTCTAAAAAGTGTTTCAAGTGTTGGCTTGCGTTCGCCCCGTTCTATTGCGCTCAAATGCGTTCTACCTATATCAGATAATCCGCTTAAGACTTCTTGTGTTACACCCTTTTTTTCCCTGAATCTTGCTATCACCCTACCAACGACAATTGGGTCTAATTGCATATTGCTCATTATGGCTCACCTCTTAATTAAAGTGTAGCCAATATTTGCCCCTTCTATGAACACATATGTTGTCAAATGAATACTTATGTGTTATAATTATTGAGGGCTGTAACAGCACTAAAAGCAAGGAGTGACAGCAATGCTTGAAGATTCGGCGCAACAAACACTTGACCTAGTTCAATACCTATCAGTATTCGAGGAATTGGACGGCAATTGCAGAGAACAAGGAGGGAATAAATCACTTGAAGAAATGCCGTCAAATGTTCTGAATGTCGGTAATGCCCTGCAAGACAACATGAACAAAAATAATCTTAAAGGAAAGAAAGGTTGATGTACAATGAAAAGGGTTTTAGCACTATGTTTGGCGGCGGTGATGTGCCTTGCCCTCTTACCCATACAAAGCGATTATGTCCGGCGCAATCCGATACCGGAAGATGACTTTTGGGCAAGGGTGGCGTTTTATACTATGGCACAATCGGTTACAGACGAGGTTATTTGTAGCGAGGTAATTTATCAATAGATGAAGCTGAATAAGGAGGCGAGTGTATGAAAAAGTTGCTTATTTTATTTATGGTCGTTGTAGTAGCTGTCATTAGTGCCGGAATGCTTGCCCGACAGACGGAAGCGGTAGCAATACAGGAAAGTACGACTACCCCACAAGAGCAGGAAGTAGATTTACTTTCGGTAAATGACAGCATGGAAATCTCTAAAATCACTACTCCCAAGCCAAATTTGATGGAAAATATACAATCAGAAATAGCGCCAAGTAGTCCGACGCCCAATACAGCGGCGCCACGGGCTGATGAAATTGAAACCACACTGATACTCGAAAACCCTACCCCACCGCCTAAGCCGGAGCCACCCTCTCAACCCAAGCCGCAGACCGAAAAGACACCTAAAAGCGGAGACAGAAATGATAACGGCGACATATTTGTACCGGGGTTCGGTTGGATATCCGACAATGGCGGGGGCAACATAGTAACCATTGCCCCTAACGCCGGGACAGGTGATATTGTTGGAATTATGGGATAAAAATAAAGATACAGCCCCGGCAGTTATCTAAAGGTAACTGCCGGGGCTCTACTTGTGTGCTTTAGCGTGAATAAACCCCCGGCTATGCCGGGGGAATAAAAAAGCT
>CAYLSP010000219.1:0-3208 GCA_964385935.1 uncultured Defluviitaleaceae bacterium | reverse complement strand
CCTGCCTTTGAAAAATATAAATGAAATTTTTGAAGCGATAAATAAAAATTTTATTGTTGCGCCTGATTGCGAAATAACAATTGAATCGAACCCAGAGACCGTTGATTTTGAAAAATTATCGGCTCTAAAACATATGGGATTTAACCGCCTTAGTTACGGCGTTCAGTCCCTTGACAACAGGATATTGAAAAAAATAAATCGGGCTCATACAAAAGAAAAATTTTTAGATAGCTATGAAAGTGCTTTAAAAGCCGGATTTATTAACATTAATCTGGATTTAATGTTTTCACTGCCTGAACAGAGTTTTGAAGATTTTAATAGGACTCTTACAGAAGCTGTTTCTCTTTCTCCAACGCATATTTCCTGCTACAGCCTTATATTAGCGGAAGGAACGCCTCTTTATAACGAAACCCCTAATCTTCCCGACGAAAATCTGGACAGAGAAATGTATCATTTTGCCGTGAATTATTTAAAGAAAAATGGCTACGAACAATATGAAATTTCAAATTTTAGTAAACCGGGATATAGGTGCTTGCATAATATAAGTTATTGGGATCTGACTCCCTATTTGGGTCTGGGTCTTGGCGCAAGCTCCTTTGTAAATAATATCAGGTATAAAAATGAAGAAAGTTTCAGAGACTATATTACGAACAGCTTTTCAGGGACTTTCACAAAATATGATGAAACTCCCGTTCAGGATTTAATGAAGGAATATATGTTTTTAAAACTTCGCATGACCGACGGAATAATTTTTTCAGACTTTGAGAATCTGTTTGGCGTAAATGTATTTGACATGTTTAGCAAAGAAATAAGCAACCTTTTAGCAAGGGGACTGCTTGAAAAATCAGAAAATTCAGTTTATCTGACTGAGTATGGCAGTGACCTTGCAAACATAGTTTTTTCTGAGTTTATTTAGGCGATTAGAAATTGCCTTTAAAAAAGTTATAAAATACACTTGACATATTTGCTGTCAAGTGATATTTTAAATGTAATGTTAGCACTCACGTTAACAGAGTGCTAACAAACCAGAGAGGGGTTGGCGGCATGACATTAAATGAAAGAAAAATCAAAATACTCGAAGCTATAATTAGCAGCTATATTATTACCGCCGATCCGGTTGGTTCAAGGACTATTGCAAAGAAGTTCGATTTCGGCATTTCTTCCGCTACAATCAGAAATGAGATGAGCGATTTGGAGGAGATGGGATTTATTCTTCAACCCCATGCTTCCGCCGGAAGAATCCCAACTGACAGAGGGTATCGGCTCTATGTTGACGCACTGATGAGAAGAAGGGAATTAACTGCCGAAGAAGCCGCGTTTCTGCAAAACCTTATTGTTGAAAATATTGACCACATCGACAACCTGATGAAGGAGACCGCCCGAGCTATTACGTTTTTAACAAACTATACCACCGTAGTGACTGAGCCTAGCATAAGAAAGCTTTTTATAAAGCGTCTTCAACTTGTGCCTGTTGATGAAAGCACAATTGTTCTTGTCATTGTTACAAACGACAAAATAGTAAAAAACCACACAATTAGGCTTCAAAACGCCCCCGACATCTCGGAGCTTGACCGTATAACAAAAATTTTAAACGAACAGCTATCAGGGAAATCCCCGACAGATATTTCTGATGCTGACAGGACGGCCATTTGCGAAATGCTTAGGGAAAGCGCATATGTATTTCCGGCTGTTATAGACACGATTTTATCTTCTTTCGATGAGGAATACGATACTCAGATTTATACAAGCGGCGTTAAAAATATATTGGCGTTCCCCGAATTTTCTGATTTAGGCAAAGCCCGCGCAGTTTTTGATACGCTTGAAGAAAAAGAGCTTCTTATTACAATGCTGAATTCTGACGGAAACGGAAACGATATAAAAGTTGTTATAGGCTCAGAGAATCAGTTGACCGGCATGAAGGATTGCAGCATAATAAAGGCTGAATACGGCCCATCAAAATATCCTTTAGGGGCAATAGGAATAATCGGTCCTACCCGAATGGATTACACTCAGGTTATATCAGTGCTTAACGGCATTGTGAAATATATTGACTATGCGATAAAATCATTGAAAGGCGGTTAAATCATTGATAAAGAAAGATAAAAAGAAATCTGAAAAGCCGGATAAGCCGGAAACTCCTGAACTGCAAGAAGTTGAAAATAAAGAAGCTTTAGAGCAGGAATCAGGATGGGAAGCTGAGCTTGAAAAAGCCCTTGCTGAAAAGGAAAAAATGTATCTTGAATACGTGGATAAATACGAACGACTTTTCGCTGAATTTGATAATTTCAGAAAAAGAACCGCTAAAGAGAAATCCGTTATGTATGATCTTGGCATAAAAGAAACCGTTTCAAAAATACTTTCAGTTGTGGATAATCTTGAACGGGCTCTTGAATCAAGTTCGGATAAAGAAAGCGATGTTTATAAAGGCGTTGAAATGACACTTAAAAATCTGCATCAAACACTTGAGAGCCTTTCAGTCAAGACAATTCCGGCTCTAGGTGAAAAATTCGACCCGAATCTGCATAATGCAGTATCTCACGAGGAAAACGAAGACTACGGCGAAAATATTATAACTGCCGAACTCCAAAAAGGCTATATTTATAAGGACTCTGTAATTCGCCATAGCATGGTAAAAGTAGCAAATTAAAACGTACAGAAACTAGAATGGAGGAATATTCATGGGAAAAATTATTGGTATCGACTTAGGAACAACAAACTCCTGCCTTGCGGTTATGGAAGGCGGTCAACCTGTTATTATACAAAACGCTGAGGGTATGAGAACAACACCGTCTGTTGTAGCTTTTACAAAAACTGGTGAAAGACTTGTTGGTGACGCCGCAAAAAGACAGGCAATAACAAATTCGGATAACACCGTTATGTCTATTAAAAGGCATATGGGTTCGTCCTATAAAAAGACAATGAATGGTAAATCCTATACGCCGCAGGAAATCTCTGCTATGATTCTTCAAAAGCTTAAAGTTGACGCTGAAAACTATCTTGGCGAACCTGTTACAGAAGCCGTTATTACCGTCCCTGCTTATTTTGACGATAACAAGCGTCAGGCCACAGTAGATGCCGGAAGAATTGCCGGTCTTGATGTAAAAAGAATTATAAATGAGCCAACTGCTGCTGCTCTAGCATATGGTCTTGACAATGAAAAAGAGCAAAAAATCATGGTTTATGACCTTGGCGGCGGAACGTTTGACGT
>CAYLSP010000218.1:0-3216 GCA_964385935.1 uncultured Defluviitaleaceae bacterium | reverse complement strand
ATGTCGTACAAGTTGATGTTTTAAAGTGTGACAATAGACGTCATTATTTTTGTGGTGATGGCAATAGCGAGTTTTTTAAAGGCGTCCTTTTCCCACAGAATTCTACCTGATTCCATATCTATTAAAATAGCACCATAAGCCTCAGCTTCGGGAGGTTTCGGTGGTTCAGCCCCAGTCTCAGCTAAGACAGGGATTTGTAATAATCCTATAATTATAACACATATGATACAATAGACAATTTTTTTCATATCTATTCTCCTTAAAAAAATATAGAGATATTGTTTTACATTTAGATATGAAATATTTTGGTTTCTGTATGTAATTTATGGGAGTCTGATTTCTTCCTCCGAAATCGCGGGCAAATCAGGCAGATTTTCAATTCTTGAAAAATCAAAATAACGCAAAAATTCTTCTGTTGTGCCAAATAAAATAGGTTTCCCCGGGGCGCTGTCACGTCCTTTTTCACAGACTAAATTAAGTTCCATAAGGCGGTTGACGGCGTGATCGGCATTAACGCCCCTGATTTCCTCAATTTCAGTTTTTGTAACGGGTTGTTTATAGGCAATGATAGCGAGAGTTTCTAAAAGCGCAGGCGTTAAATTCTTTTTCGGCTGATTTTCAAATACTGCCGAAACATATGGAAAACAGCCAGGATTTGTTCTCATCTGATAAGAATCATTTATTCTCATTATATGTATTCCGCTTTTTTTTGTATTAAACTCATCCATCAGACTATCAGCAATGGATATGACATCTGAATCCTTAATGTTAAGGGCAGACGAAATCCTCTTTATTTCTACGGCCTCTCCGGCAGTAAACAAAATAGCTTCAATAGCGGATTTTAAATCAGAGATAGGAATATCGCTCATTATATCACCTTTAGTTATAACCTATTTGCCATTATATAAATATCTGAAAATATATCTTTTTGGTATATCATAACCAAATTCCTTTTTAAAAGCTCTAAGAGTGCCAAGAAAGTGACTATAATTTCGATTTTTGGGCGATGCCCCGGAAAAATATCATAGAATGATATCTTTTCAAAAAGCGTAAGTAAATTAAGCAAATGCTGGCTTTTCTCTTCAATTGTGAATACGTCTCTGGGTACGGAATCAAAACCTGATCTTATTTTATCAATTTTGAGGTTCCTGCGTTTTAATACATCTTCAAATGCCGCCCTCAAATCTGAAAGGGTTAATCCATCCAAAATTTCAGAGGCATCGGGTTGTCTTGCCTTTGATATAGAAGCTAACTCTGGGTCAGGGCTTTTATAGAAAAAAAGCGTGGAGTTTTCGGTTTTTTTCATTAAAATACCGCTTATTTCCTTAAATTTTTTATATTCAATAAGCTTTAATATAAGCTCTTCTCTTGAAATCTCAGCCTCAATCACATCCTGCTTGCTCTGGGGAAGCAGCATCTTTGACTTTATTTCCAGAAGGGTTGCCGCCATGAGAATAAACTCACTCATTGAGTCCATATCATCACAGTAGCCGTCCATATATTCCATATATTGGTCGGTCAGCGTAGTTATGTTGATATCCCAAATATCGATCTCATCTTTTTCAATTAAATTCAATAAAAGATCCAGAGGCCCTTTAAAGCTTGGCAGACTTACATTTATCAATATTATTCTCCTAGTCCTGTAAAATAATCATTTACATGCTTAAAGCTCCTAAAATCAATCTCACAATGGGGTTAAATATTTTATCGAATACTCCAAAGATAATGCAGGCAATGAGGGCAATCTGTAAAACCTTCTCATATTGCGTCATTTTGACAACGGTTTGCGGTTTAAGAAACAATGATAATATTTTTGCTCCGTCAAGAGGGTAAACAGGAACAATATTAAACAAAGCATATTTTATTGCAAGATATGCACCCATATAAAAAATATTGGAAAGATGGATTAAAATCCAGCTTAAAGATTCGTTTAAAATAAATTGTTCTAAAAGGACGAAAATATATAAAAACATAATCCCCAAGACAAACGTAAAAAGCGACGGAAGTATATAAACAATCAATGTATCCTTCCTTTTATTCTTATAAAACATAGGGGAAGTTTGAACGGGATTCGCGAAACCATAACCCCACCAGACCATAAAAATAAGACCGATTATGTCAATATGTGCAAGAGGGTTCATTGTAAGACGCTTTTGCGCCTTAGGCAGGTTGTCCCCCATTTTCACGCTTGCCAGCGCTTTTATATACTCGTGAGAGCCGATTATAAAAATAGCGGGCAGAATACTATATAAAATTTTTAACAGAACTCCATCAAAAGAACCCAAATAATTCCCCTCCAATAACATACTGACTAAAATTTCGTCAAAATACATTTATTTCTTGTGAAAAAATTTACACAAGATAAACTTTTTCTGTTATAATGAAATATACGATTCCTAACTACAATTTACTGCTTTTATAATACCTAAAAATGGAATCGCTATAGTATAACACAAAAATTTCAGCTATTCAAGAAAACAGCTGTGAAAATGAGGAGAGATATTATGACATTATTCGATGTTAGAAATATATTGGACGCAAAGGTCTACGCCTGTGAGGACAGGCTCGAAGCAACTGTTGTTTCAGCTTGCGGTGCAGACCTTATGAGTGACGTTTTAGCTTTTGCCAAAGAAAGAGCTGTTTTATTAACAGGACTAGTAAATCCTCAAGTTATTAGAACTGCTGAAATGCTTGATATTAAAGCGGTAGTTTTTGTCAGAGGAAAAGAACCAACACCTGAAATTATTGAGCTTGGAACAGAAAAACAACTTGTTTTAATGTCAACTGAAATACCTATGTACTTAGCCTGTGGAAAACTGTATGCAAACGGTCTTAACGAGGAGGTGGGCGTTTAGTGAAGCTTCACTATGATGTTTTAGACGGCGAATTTGTCCGGGCGGGCGAGGCTTCAGGGGACGTTAAGAAAGTATTGAAACAGTTAGGCCTTGACTCTGGCATTATCAGAAAACTTTCAATCGCCATGTATGAAGCCGAAATTAATATGGTAATACACGCCAACGGCGGTACTATTGATGTTGATATTCTTCCCGGAAAAATCAGGGTCGTTTTAAAAGACACAGGCCCAGGTATCCCAGACGTTGAACAGGCTATGCAAGCAGGCTTCTCAACAGCCAGTGACGCTGTTAGGGATTTAGGGTTTGGTGCCGGTATGGGATTGCCAAATATCAAAAAAAATTCGGATTTAATTCAGATAGA
>CAYLSP010000217.1:0-3221 GCA_964385935.1 uncultured Defluviitaleaceae bacterium | reverse complement strand
CAGCTCTTCTTCTTTTCGCAAAAAAAACCAGCAAAAAGGAAATCGGCGAAATAATTGCAGGTTTTGGTATTTTATTTATAGGAATGTCAATGATGACATCAGCCGCATCTCCTTTGAGACAGTCGGAAGCCTTTAAAAGCCTTTTTGTCACAATGGGTCAGAACCCCATCTTAGGTATTTTAAGCGGCGCAGGCGTTACAGCCGTCATTCAGTCTAGTTCCGCGTCCGTTGGTATTTTACAGGCTCTTGCCGAATCAAGTCTGATACCCTGGAACGCGGCAGTCTATATCATAATGGGACAAAATATCGGAACTTGTATAACCGCACTTATATCAGCCGTGGGCGCGTCTAAAAATGCCCGTTCTGCGGCCTATGTCCACCTGCTTTTCAATGTAATCGGAAGCGTATTGTTCAGTATAATAGCAATTATTTTATTTAGTTTTATTATACCGGATTTTGGAAATACTCTTATTGGTCTTACTCAAATAAGTATTGTTCACACCATGTTTAATGTCTTAAATACAATCGTATTATACCGTTTCAGCGACAAATTAATAGTGATTGCGGAAAAAATGACCTCTTTGGGTAAAAAAGCGCCCCTTGAAAACGAGGTTATACATCTTGACGACAGAATTCTCGAAACCCCAGTTTTCGCTATTGAAAACGTCTTAAAAGAAATTGACCGCCTTGCTAAACTGGCTTATGACAACCTGCTACTTTCAACAGAAGCCCTTTTGGAAAGGGACATGAATAAAGTGGAGCTTGTGGTTAAGCGTGAAAATAGCATAAACGACCTTGACCACGCCATTACAAATTATATGGTCAAAATCTGCAATTCAGATATTTCGGAAGAAGAAAGCAATCTTATGACCTACATGTTCCATACCGTTAACGACTTGGAAAGAATTGGGGATCATTGCGAAAACATTGCGGAACTAACCGTTTATACCATTAACGAGAACGCCGAAATGTCACCTGTTGCTATGGATGAGCTTAAAGAATTCATTAGTATAACTATATCCTGTGTAAAAAATTGTATCACCGCACTGGAACTTAATAATCTGGAACTTGCCAGAAAGACAATTGAGCAGGAAGTTAAACTTGATGAACTGGAAAAGAAGTTCAGAGATTCTCATATTGTCCGCCTTACAAACAACGAATGTTCCGCAAAAAACGGCATTGTATTCCTTGACACTCTTACAAATCTTGAAAGAATTTCAGATCACGCACAAAATATTGCTCAATTTATTCTTCATGAACGGAATCCCGAGCACCACGATGAAAAAGCAATTCTTTAAAATATATAAGGAGTGGTTTAATGCTTAACAAAAAAACTGTTGAGGATGTTCAATTCAAAGGGAAACGTGTTCTTGTACGCTGTGATTTTAATGTGCCATTGAAAGACGGAGTTATTACTGACGAAAACCGTATTGTGGCCGCCGTTCCAACAATCAAAAAAATTATGGACGACGGTGGAAGAGTTATTCTTTGCTCTCATTTAGGAAAACCAAAAGGCCCTGATAATGCCTTTACTCTGGCACCTGTTGCCAAACGTCTTGGTGAGATTTTGGGCAAAGAAGTAGTTTTTGCGGCAGATGATAATGTTGTTGGAGAAAAAGCAAAAAAAGCTGTTAGCGAAATGAAAGACGGGGACGTAATTCTTCTTGAAAACACTCGGTTCAGAAAAGAAGAGTCTAAAAACGAGGAAGCGTTTAGCAAGGAATTAGCTTCTATTGCTGACTGTTATGTAAACGATGCTTTCGGTTCAGCTCACAGAGCACATTGCTCAACAGAAGGCGTGACAAAATTTATTAAAGAATCAGCCGTTGGTTATTTAATGCAAAAAGAAATCGAGTATCTTGGAAACGCAGTTGAAAATCCTGTCCGTCCTTTCGCGGCAATTCTCGGCGGCGCAAAAGTCTCAGACAAAATAGAAGTTATTAACAATCTTCTTGATAAAGTCGATATATTAATTATTGGCGGCGGAATGGCCTATACTTTCTTGAAAGCTAAAGGCTATGAAGTGGGCGATTCTCTGCTCGAAGAGGACAAAGTTGAATATGCCAGCGAGATGATGTTAAAAGCCGTTGAAAAGGGCGTTAGACTGATGACTCCGACTGATACCGTTGTCACCCGTGAGTTTAAAAATGATACGGATTTTAAAAACGTTCATGTTGACGATATTACAAAAGGCTGGATGGGTCTTGATATCGGCGAACAGACCAGAAGACTGTTTAAAGAAGTATTAAAAGGCGTTAAAACAGTTATTTGGAACGGCCCCATGGGCGTTTTCGAGTTTGAGAACTTTGCCAAAGGCACTATTGCTATAGCAGAAGCCCTTGCAGACATTGACGGAACTACAATAATCGGCGGAGGCGACTCAGCGGCGGCGGTTAATCAGCTTGGCTTTGCCGACAAGATGTCTCATATTTCAACGGGCGGTGGAGCTTCTTTAGAGTTTTTAGAGGGCAAGGAACTTCCGGGCGTTGTAGCCGTTAACGACAAATAGTTTTAGGAGTTGGTAGGGTGAGAAGAAAAATTATTGCCGGAAACTGGAAAATGAATAAAACTCCAACAGAAGCCGCAAAATTCGCTAAAGAGTTGGCTGATAAGGTTAATAATTCAGAAGCTGAATGTGTTTTCTGCGTGCCCTTTGTGGATTTGTTTCCCGTGCTTGAAGCTGTAAGAGGAACAACTGTTAGTGTTGGGGCGCAGAACATGCATTTTGAAAACAGCGGCGCTTTTACTGGCGAAATTTCGGCCGGAATGTTAAAGGAAATGGGCGTTAGCCATGTAATTATCGGTCATTCTGAACGCCGTGAATTTTTTGCCGAAACAGATGAAACAGTTAACAAAAAGGTTATGAAGGCAATAGAAAACGGATTAGTTCCGATTATCTGTGTTGGTGAAAAACTTTTCCAGAGAGAACAGGGAATTACTTTTGATTTAGTCCGTATGCAGACGAGAATCGCGCTGAAAGATATACCGTCTAAAGACGCGGAAAATGTGGTTATTGCCTATGAGCCAATTTGGGCAATCGGAACAGGAAAAACCGCTACAGCGGAACAAGCAGAAGAAGTTTGCAAGGCAATCAGAGACGTTCTTTCTGAGATTTATGACAAGACAACGGCTGAAAAAATCCGTATTCAATACGGAGGAAGCGTTACTCCGGCTAATGCTAAGGAACTTTTTTCAATGCCCGATATCGACGGCGGTTTAGT
>CAYLSP010000216.1:0-3235 GCA_964385935.1 uncultured Defluviitaleaceae bacterium | reverse complement strand
ACAACGGCTGAAAAAATCCGTATTCAATACGGAGGAAGCGTTACTCCGGCTAATTCAAAAGAACTTTTCTCAATGCCCGATATTGATGGCGGTTTAGTTGGCGGCGCGAGTCTTAAATTGGATTTTGAACAAATAGTTAATTATTAGGGATAAACTCTAAAATTATATATGACGAAGGGAGTAATGCAATGAAGGGTTTTATAGAAATAGTTGATATACTGGCAAGAGAAATTATGGATTCAAGGGGAAACCCCACTATTGAGGTTGAAGTTATTGTTGAAAAGGACGGCTCTAATTTTATCGGCCGCGCCGCTGTTCCATCAGGCGCTTCAACAGGCGCTTTTGAAGCGGTTGAACTTAGAGACGGCGGAACAAGATATAAAGGTCTTGGGGTAGAAAAAGCAGTCGAAAACGTTAACGACATAATTGCGCCTGAGATTGTTGGGATGAACGCTCTTGACCAGATTGCAATTGATATGGAAATGATTAAGCTAGACGGAACCCCCAATAAAGCAAAGCTTGGCGCTAACGCTATTCTTGGCGTTTCTCTTGCTGTTGCAAAAGCAGCATCAGAAGCTTTGAGCCTTCCTTTATATCAATATCTGGGCGGCTTTAACGCAAAACGCCTTCCAGTTCCAATGATGAATATTTTAAACGGCGGCAAACATGCCGATAATACCGTTGATTTCCAGGAATTTATGATTATGCCTGTTGGGGCGGAATCGTTTAAAGAAGCCCTTAGAATGTGCGGCGAAATTTATCAGACGCTTAAAAAAGTGTTAAAGGATAAAGGTCTTGCTACAGCTGTTGGCGACGAAGGCGGTTTTGCGCCTGACCTTGCAACTCCTGATGAAGTTATTGACGTTATTTTAGACGCGGTTGTTAAAGCCGGATATACACCTGGCAAAGACATCAGAATCGCTTTTGACGCGGCGGCGACAGAGCTTTATAATAAAGAAGACGGAAAATATCACTTCCCCGGCGAAGCTAAAATGAAGGGCGTTGACGATATCGTCAGAACCTCAGAAGAAATGGTAGACCTTTGGGAAAAATTAGTTGATAAATATCCGATTATCTCAATTGAAGACGGTCTTGACGAAGATGACTGGGACGGATGGAAGCTTCTCACAGAAAGACTTGGCGAAAAAGTTCAGCTTGTTGGCGACGACCTTTTTGTTACAAATACAGAAAGACTCCAAAAGGGTATTAATCTCGGAACCGCTAACGCAATTTTAATTAAAGTTAACCAGATTGGAACATTGACAGAAACTCTTAACGCCATTGATTTAGCCCACAGAAATAATATGTGCTGCATTATTTCACATCGTTCAGGCGAAACTGAGGATTCAACAATTTCTGATATCGCCGTAGCCGTTAACGCAGGACAGATGAAAACCGGCGCACCATGCAGATCCGATAGGGTTGCTAAGTATAACCAGCTTCTCAGAATTGAAGAAGAGCTGTTTGAAGTGGCTGAATATCCCGGACTTAACGCATGGCATAATTTAAAGAATAAATAATTTTTAAAACCCCTTTTTCTGCAACTGAAAAAGGGGTTTTTTGTCATGTTTTGCGTTGACAAATTGTTACAAAAGTGTTAAAATATCCTCATTTAAAATTAACGTTAAGAGGGTGTTTTAATGCTTAATAAAAAAATTATTAAAGCCTTAGTTTCCGGCTTTTTAGCATGTTCACTCATTTTTTCGGCATCTACTTCCTCATTTGCGCAAAATGGCAAAGTCGATACAACCGCAACTGGAGAAAAAGTTATCGTTTTGAATGAATCAGAATCAGAGCCTGAACTCTATGTTCCACAAGCCTTTACAAAGCTTGTGACCTTAGACCGTGTTAATCTGAGAAAAGGCCCTTCAACATCCCATGATGTCATTAAAACTCTTAACAGGGGGACGGAAGTTGAATTTGTTAATTATGAAACAATTGACGGCGAAGTTAACGGCTGGGCGCTTGTCCGCTACAACACCGACATTGGATATATTAAATCTGAATTTATTGGGACAAAAGAGGCTCTTCCGGGCGGCGGAAATGTAACGCTAACCCATTGGAACGAGGCAAAACAGATATTTACTATAGGTGTTGCCGCCGAAATATATGACGTTTATTCAGGACTTACATATTATGTTAAAAGCTTTAGCAACGGCAGTCACGCCGACGTTGAACCTATTACAAAAGAAGATACCGATATTATGTTTAAAACCTACGGAAACAAGTGGAAATGGGACCCACGTCCTGTCTGGGTTACTATTAACGGCTATAAAATGGCCGCGTCTATTAACGGAATGCCTCATGGTGGCGGCGTTAATAATTCAAACGGCATGAATGGACAAGTCTGTCTCCACTTTCTCGGAAGCTCTACACACAACGGGAACTCTTCCTTCACGAAATGGCATCAGGACGTTCTAATGGAGGCTTATAATTTATCAAAATAACATAAGGACTTATCCTTTTTATAAAAACTCCTGCGGGAAATGTTCTGGCAGGAATTTTTATGCCTTGGATTAAAAAGTTTTTATTTCATATAATAATAAGACTTAATTTTTGGAGGTTATTATGAAAAAAGTTTTTTTACTTATGGTGGCTGTTTTAATGCTTACGTTTTCGTCCTGCGGTCCAAAAGAGAAGGCCGTTATAAACGCCGCAGTTATTAAAGGTCCAACAGGTCTTGGTATGGTAGAGTTAATGGACAAAAACGCCAAAGGCGAATCAAAGAATCAATACAATTTTTCAGTGTTTGCCGCTCCTGATGAAATTACCGCAAAAGTTATTTCGGGCGAACTTGATATTGCTGCCGTATCATCAAACCTTGGTTCAGTTTTGTATAATAAAACAGAGGGCGCAGTTACGTTCTTAGCCATTAACACTTTAGGTGTACTCTATATTTTAGATAACGGAAACGGAATTAACAGCATATCCGACTTGGACGGAAAAACTATATACGCTACTGGTCAAGGAGCTGTTCCCGAATATGCGCTAAATTATGTCCTTAATCAGAATGGAATTAACGCCTCAGTTGAATTTCTTGCCGAACACTCAGAGCTTGCCACAAAAATGATTTCAGGTGACGTTACACTGGGACTTATGCCTGAACCATTTCTAACTTCTGTAATTGCCAAAAATCCCGATATAAAAGTGGCTCTCGACCTTACAAAGGAATGGGAAAGTGTTTCCGACAGTTCCCTTGCAATGGGGGGAATTATTGTAAGAAACGAATTTTTAG
>CAYLSP010000215.1:0-3239 GCA_964385935.1 uncultured Defluviitaleaceae bacterium | reverse complement strand
CCGCCACAAAATGGACATTTAACTTCAATCATTGTCATCTGGATTATCCGCCTTTGTTTTAGCACATTATACCATATTCAGACAGTTTCGGACATGACCCCTCGTCGAGCAAGCAACACCGTTTCTCCGGCGATGTGCAAAGCATCGTGGAATATTTTAGCGGAACAATGCTCTCTCACATAAACATCGGCAAGGCTATTCGCTTCCGAGATATTTTGAAATAGGATGACATTGTATTCGTTAATAAGTGCCATCATCGCTTTGCGTTTTTCGATTTCCGCTGTTCTCAAAATTTCGCGCACGGCAACAGGCAAGGTATTATATACTGATTTTAGGAATATAGCATTTAAAAACATTTTTGAGTAACTGTCAAGTGAATGTAGGCAAAAACGAATTGCATACTAAAATCAAGAAATGGGGCATGCTCTGCCGGCGGCATACCATCAGAAAAAATCATTTTGCGAGGAATAATTTTATTTCTGATGGTAAAAAAATGGAACATCAAATCGGACGGGGGCTGTAATGTCCTTCAAAAACCGCATAGATGCCGGAATCCTCGCCTGATGAAACCCATTATACCCTTTCCCCCTTCACGCTAGAAGTAATAAAAAGGAGGGGTAATTATCGCCCATCAAACCGTGGATGGGCTGGTAAGCGATATCCCTGTATCTCTGTCAAAAATATGGACAGCTTCTTTGTTGATTGACAGCATAACTTTGTCACCACGACCAAATTGAAATTTTGGGTTTGCTCTGGCGGTAACATTGTTTTCTCCTATATTCAGATAAAGCAGGATTTCCGAACCCAAGTATTCGGAATAAATGATTTCGGAACGAAAACAATCAGTATCAGATTCTGACCCTCCATAAATCAATAAATCCTCTGGTCTTATTCCTAAAATAACATCTTTAGAAACATAACCGCTATCCCGTAATTTTTTAGCATGGTATCCGATAATATTAAAGCTGATGTCTGAAAAATGCAATGAAACCACGTTGTCATTCTCGGTCACGGAGGCTTCTATAAAATTCATTTGCGGCGATCCTATAAACCCGGCAACGAAAATGTTTTGAGGGTTAGTATATAAATCATAAGGCGAACCAATTTGTTGAATCGTGCCATCTTTCATAATCACGATTTTTGTTCCTAAGGTCATGGCCTCTATCTGATCATGCGTAACATATATAAATGCTGTTTGCAGCTTTTGATGAAGGCTTGTAATGACGGCTCGCATTTGCACTCTGAGTTTAGCATCAAGGTTTGACAATGGTTCGTCCATAAGAAAGACTTTTGGTTCGCGGACAATAGCTCTTCCCATCGCTACGCGCTGACGCTGGCCGCCTGACAGCGTTTTTGGCTTTTCATCAAGCAGATCCCCAATTCCCAACAATTCCGCCGCTTCCCTAATCCTTTTTAAAATTGTCGATTTGGGTAATTTCCGTAGTTTAAGCCCGAATGCCATGTTATCATATACGGACATATGCGGGTACAGAGCATAATTCTGAAATATCATCGATATGTCTCTGTTTTTGGACGGTATATCGTTGATCAGCTTACCGTCCATCCACAACTGACCACTTGTTACTTCCTCCAAACCGGCCAGCATTCTCAACGTTGTTGTTTTGCCGCAACCAGAGGGTCCTGCCAGAATAACAAACTCGTTTTCATCAATTTGTAGTGTAAAATTTTTAACGGCTTCAAAGCCGTTTGGATAGACTTTTCGTATGTTTTTAAACTCAATAATCGGCATAAACAAACCCCTAGATTAATGTTTTGTACGTATACCTTTATGTACAAATATAAAATTAGTCAGAGCGACGGTGCAAAATACCAAAGCGGTATTCGCACATGTATTCAGTTTTGAAATAGCGTTTAGACTTTCTGACAAATATTCCTGGGAAGGCAGAAAGTCGCTGTTTGTTATTACTCTGATTAATTCATTAAGTCTGCCCCCTTCGCTATGAGGAACCCATATATCAATTGAAATACTTTTTACCAAAACTACGACAATAAATAAATCTGAAGCAAATAAAACGGAAAAAGCTACTATGTTTTTAAAATTCAACCTATTATTTTTTACCAGTTTCCAACTGTTTATAACAATTACCGCCGATGTATATATTCCAATAATGAGTATCAGTATTTTATATTTTATACCGATACTCTCAACGTATCTGTTCATATCGGTTATGTAATAATCACGCTGATTCCGACCAGTTTTTTCAAGCCAATTGCTGATATTGTCATGCGGCGTCAATTTATTATAATTAGAAACCTTTACAAAAACATTGCTCATCCGCGGATTATCAAGCGTATTGACCGGTAAATATGCAAAACAATCGTCTTTTGATATGTCTTTTTGGTCCATAATCCCGATAATAGTGCGGCTTTCGTTTGAAACCGACACTTCTTTACCAACTACGTCAACGCTTCCAAAAAGCTGCCATGCCAACGACTTATTGATAATGATATTTTTATTTTTCGAGTAGCTTGGCCAAGCACCGCCACCGACGAATTGGATATTGTTCATGCTGAAATAGCTACTGTTTGTATAGATAATTTTGGAATAAACAGTATAATTTTTATAATTTATAAGACCCTTACAGAGGCTTGTGTACGCAATTTCAACAGGATTATAAACCTCTTTAAATTCGTCAAGGTCGTTTATATCAAAATAATATCGGTCATCGTTTATAACAGGAGAGATATAAAACACGTCTTTATCGACACTCTTTTCAGCCTCTAAACCGGCAATTACGCTAATGACCACGGACACGATAATAATTATGATATTTAGTACTTTAAATAAAAACAGCCTATCTAATTTCAACCAAATCACTTCCACCCACGATTCTGATTCTGTCTCCTTCAGATATTGCTTTATCCGTATTGATTATGATGGGAAGTCTTGTGTCCGTCGAAAAGATTCTTACCGCCGCATTATAATCATCTTGCAACTCAATACTCACATTCACTCTTCTTGCGTAATATTCATTTCCCAAAAGGCCCTTGGTCATTTCCGCATAAAGCACATAATCCCTCACACTGTCGGCTCTGATAGCGCTGTTCGGAAGGATAAATTCATATAAATCTGAAGTGTCATGAATTTTGATTTTTGCCACTTCTCCACCACTTATATCTTGGGCAAAAAAATGCACTTCTGCCTTTAAAGCGCCGTCTTCCATAATTAGCCTTTTGATGTTTCCACTCTGACTATAGAGGTTTCTGGATTTTATATT
>CAYLSP010000214.1:0-3249 GCA_964385935.1 uncultured Defluviitaleaceae bacterium | reverse complement strand
CATATTCTCGGATCATGTCTACGTATTTTCACCAAAAGGTCTGGTTGTGAGCCTTATAGGCGGCTCATGCCCTATCGATTTCGCCTATGCGATTCACAGCGCCGTAGGTCATAAAATGGTAGGCGCAAAGGTTGATAACAGAATTGTACCTCTTGAATATCAATTAAAAACCGGCGAACGCGTTGAAATCATAACAAGCCAAAATTCCAAAGGCCCCAGCAAAGACTGGCTTAAAATAGTAAAAACCTCTCAGGCAAAGAGCAAAATTAACCAATGGTTCAAAAAAGAGAACCGAGACGAAAATATTGCCCGTGGCTCTGAAATGCTTGAAAAGGGCGCAAAGAAAACGGGCATTCCTCTTTCTGATTTAACAAATCCTAAGTATTACGCCGCCGCCCTTAATAGATTCAGCATGAACGACTGGGATTCTCTCTGCGCGGCAGTTGGGCACGGAAGCCTCACAGAAAATCAGGTTATTAATAGAATCAACGAAGAGCGGATTAAAGACACCATAAACGTGCCCATAACTGATGAAGCCGCCCTTTTGCTGATGAATGAAGCCGCTATTCAAAAAGCCGCAAAAGATCCAAACAAAAGGAAGAATAAGAGTGGCATAAATATTAAGGGCATTGGGGATATCCCTGTCAGATTTTCAAAATGTTGCAGTCCTGTTCCCGGAGATGAAATAATTGGCTTTGTTACAAGAGGGCGAGGCGTTTCGCTTCACAGAACAGATTGCCAGTATATAATACATTTAGATGATTTGGAAAAGCACCGTTTAATAGAAGCAGAATGGCAAATTCCCGACAAAGTCGGCGAACAGGCCATTTTCCAAGCCGATCTTCATATTATCTGTGACGACAGGCAAGGGCTTCTTGTGGCTGTTTCAAAAGCCTTTGATTCAGAAAAAATCAATGTGAAGTCCGTAAATTTAAGGACGGCGAAAAACGGAGCTATTTTTGATGTTTCTATAGCGATTTCCTCAAAGGAACAGCTTGAAAAAATTAAAGCTAAATTAATTAAAATTCCTGGAATAATCGAAATTGAAAGAACTTAAACCCGGACAAAATAGAAGTATTATTAGCGAGGAGAATATTATGGAATTAAAAGTCAAGCCTATGGGGATGGTTAGCACTAACGTTATTTTTTATTATAACGACAAAGACGGAATTCTTGTTGACCCCAGTGAAGATGCGTCCACCATTATCCAGTTTATTAAAGATAAGAACATACCTATTAGCAAGATTTTGCTTACTCATGGGCATTTTGACCATATTGGTGCTGTAAACGAACTTAGGGCGGAGCTTAATATCCCCGCCGCTATTTTTGAATGTGAAAAAGATCTTGCCCAAAACCCAGATTTTAACGGCTCTAACACCATGAACAGAAGCCCTATTATTGCCGAAATCGACGAAACTTTCACAGACGGAAAAGTGCTTGATTTTGATGGCTTTTCATTGAAGGTTATTAACACTCCAGGGCATACAAAGGGTTCTTGCTGTTTTTATGATGCAGAAAATGGAAATCTTTTTTCAGGGGATACCCTTTTTCAACTGTCCATAGGAAGAACTGATTTCCCTACCGGAGATTATTCTGAAATAATTTCATCGATAAAAGAAAAGCTCTTTATTTTGCCAGAAGAAACAAAGGTCTATCCAGGTCACGGCCCTGCAACCACTATAAAAAAAGAAAAAACGTCAAACCCATTTGTAAAGTGATATTGCGGTGACAATTAAATCTTAAAACTATTTTGTTCCGCAAGCCCTTTTAATGGGCTCCGACTAAAGTTGCAAGGCAAGTTTTAGTCGGTGGGGTGATACCATGAATTATATTTTATCAGGTCATAATTTTATACAAGACGTTCAGCCTATGATACAGGTTTTTTTCCCGAACGAACACTATACCGAGATAGAACAGCCGTCTTCTGACGGAGTTACTGTTTTAAGTGAAATTGGAGATGGCCTATGCCGATGCGTGGTATACGACTGCGGTGGAGAAAAATGTGTAAAAAGTGAAAAAGTCTTTGGCTTTTCTGAAAAGCAGTTAAGAATGGCAATTAAGAGAACCATTTATTTAGCGCTGTCCGAGTATACCGGTCTGGAAAACCCTTGGGGGATTTTGACAGGAATCCGTCCTGCGAAAATTATTATGGGAATGCTTTCTGATAATTCTGAAAAAGAGATTATTGAAAAGCTTAAAACCGATTATTTTGTTGCGGAAGAAAAGACAAAGCTTGCCATAGAAGTGGCGAAAAAAGAGAGTCTTCTTCTAACAGACAATGAATATAGGGAGAAGGCAAGCGTCTACATAGGAATCCCGTTCTGCCCCACAACCTGCCTCTACTGCTCCTTCACCTCCTATCCAATAAATAAATACAAAGACAAACAAAAAGCCTACCTTTCCGCGCTTTTTAAAGAACTGGACTTCATAAAAAACGGAGAATTTAACAGAAATTACGGTGAAATAGACACATTATATATAGGCGGTGGAACTCCTACATCATTAAGTGAAAAAGATTTGGAAGCTCTTTTATTAAAGCTTTCAAAGAATTTTAATATAAATAAATTAAGAGAATTTTCTGTTGAAGCCGGACGTCCGGACACCTTAAACAGAGAGAAATTAACGCTTTTAAAGGATTTTGGCGTCACAAGGATTTCAATAAATCCCCAGACGGTTCATGACAAAACCCTAAAAATCATTGGAAGAAATCACACCTCAAAAGAATTTTTTGAAAGTTATGAAACGGCGTTAAAAGCCGGATTTGAGAATATTAATATAGACATTATATTGGGTCTGCCGGGCGAAAGCCCCGAGGACGTTAGAAAAACCTTTAAGGCAATCGGTGAACTAAACCCAAATTCCATGACAGTTCATACGCTTGCTGTGAAAAGGGCGTCAAGACTTATGGAAAACATCAGGCAAAGCGAAGTGCCGATTAACCTTACAAATGTTCCCGAAATAATTGAAATGCTTAAATTTTCACAGGAATTTGCAGAAGAATCAGGCGTATACCCGTATTACATGTACCGTCAGAAAAACATGCTTGGGAATTTTGAAAACGTCGGTTATGCAAAACCAGGTTATGAATGTCTTTATAACATACTTATCATGGAGGAAATCCAGACGATATTAGCCGTCGGTGCAGGCTCTGTTACAAAAATCGTTTCAGGCGACAAAATTGAGCGGGTTTTTAATGTGAAAAATGTGGACGAGTATGTTGGTAGGATTGATGAGATGGTTGAAAGGAAG
>CAYLSP010000213.1:0-3306 GCA_964385935.1 uncultured Defluviitaleaceae bacterium | reverse complement strand
CCAACCGATGGGGTTTGGCCAGAACCACCAGGCGGGATTAGGACAGAACAACACAGGCGCGCCCCAAGGCCAGCTCATTGACCCAACCATTAGCTATGAATCCCTTACAGAAGCAGATATGGCAATTATTAATAAAAATAAAGCTTCCGCTTCCGGAGAAAATGAACCGGCAAGCCCTACAAGCCCTACAAGTCCTTCAAGCCCAGCAAACCCGGCAAACCAAAAGCCTGAGAACTTAGAAATTTTTTTTAATGTGTCTGAAGCGCTTCTGGGAAAAATCGCCCAATTAGTTCAAAACGGACATAATGGCGGAATTTTTTATGAAAATTTATCACAAAATGCAACGAGAGAAAGCACAAGAAATCAGCTTTTTGAAATCGGACAGGAAAGTAAAAGATTGTCTGCTGACATGTCTTCCATTTATCATACCTTCACAGGAAAAGATTATGAAATAAAACAGGCAGAAATAATTTCAGAGCCGGATGTTTTTAGAGGAATAAGTCTTGCTATTGATGAGGAAAACAGAAATTTGTCAGATATTTGTGACATATATGAAGAAATGATTGATGAAAGGCAGCACAAAAAGCTGAATTTGATGATATACAGAAAAATCAGGGACATAAATAAGCTGAATATGTTGTTGGGGAAATAAAGCCGGCGGGTCGAAAGTGAAGCGACCCGCTAATTTTTTTATTATTTGATTTTTTAGCATAATTTAGTTATAATCGAAATGTTGAAAGGGATGATTTTATTGGCCGCTAAACCGCCCGCTGATTCTGGAAAAGAAAAATTAACAGTTCCAAAAACGAAGAAAAAGCCCGCACCCAAAGGGAAGGCAGTTATGACGAAAACAAGTCTGCCGAAAAAAACAGCGGCGCATCTTTCGCCCCTTCTTTTAGAGGTTATCTGCTTAGCCTTTGTGGGGCTTAGTTTGCTTATTATTTTGAGCCTTTTTACGGACATGACCGGGATTATTGGCTATGGTATAAAGGCGTTTTTATCGGGGCTTTTTGGTGTTGGAGCTTATCTCCTACCTTTTATAATAATTCTTTCATCAATATTTTTCCTGTTCATGTCAAACAAGAGCATTGACAGGGCTAAAACCATTATGACCGTTTTCCTGTTTTTTGTTGTAATTTCTTATGTACATATAATTAATAAAGATATTACTGCTGTTAATAAAAATTTTTGGGATTATATTGCTAAAAGCTATCTTTTGGGGCAAATTAAAAACGGCGGCTTGTTTGGCGCTCTAATCGGGGATCTTTTATTAAATTTTCTGGGGAGAGCCGGAGCTTATATTCTGCTTATTGTTTCAGGTGTTTCACTGTCCATATTAATCACAGGAAGATCACTTTTTGAATTTTTACGCAAGACTGCTAAAACGGCAAACCAAAAGCTTAATCAGCCGCGAAAAGCAAAACACGATCTGGAGACAGGAAAGGCTTTTAAAATCGAATCCATGCAGAATAAAAAAATTGAAGTTTATGATGTTTATGCTCCGAAGAAGCCCCGGAAAATTTTCGACCACTTAGTTGATTATACGAATTCTGATGGAGATGAAAGGATTCAACTTATAAATGACCAGCTAAAAATAAAGAGAAGCAAAGAGGACTTAACGCCTGTACAGTTTAAAACGATTCCTGAATTCCACCCTAAAGACACTGAGGACTACAAATTTAGCCCTCCTGTATCTGAGGAAACAGAGGTTGTCACCCTTACTGAGGAAAAAGTTGACGAACCAGAGAAAAATCACGTTGATGAAACGATACCTAACGAGCCGCCTTTTGAGCCGGACAATCCTGATAATAAGGAAGTGTCCCAAAGCGGCATATCATTCAGGGGCTTTGACCTTCCTTCTGATAATGTTAGAAAATCCGTGGCGGTTCTGCCTAACGGAGAGGAAGTCGATATTGACGATTATGTAAAAACCTCTGAAAAAGTTATAGAAATTCCTCTGGAGTATACATACCCGCGGATTGACTTAATGGTTGACCATTCTACGCCAATGACGTTTGAGTCAAAGGCTCAGATTGTTGAAACGTCAAGAAAGCTTGAAGAAACCCTTAAAAGCTTCGGGGTTGAGGCCAGAGTCGTGGAAGTCAGCAGAGGTCCTACAGTAACAAGGTACGAACTGTCGCCGGGCCTTGGTGTTAAAGTCGCTAAAATCAATTCCCTTGCAGATGACATAGCGCTTGGACTTTCAGCTATGGGAATACGTATAGAAGCACCTGTGCCGGGAAAGCCCGTTGTGGGCATTGAAATACCAAATAAAGAGCCACAAATCGTGTCTTTAAGGGAAGTTATTGAGGATGAAGCCTTTCAGAAATTTCCGTCAAAACTGGCCTTTGCTCTTGGGAAGGATATCGCCGGAAATACAGTCGTTACGGACATCGCAAAAATGCCGCATTTACTTATAGCGGGTTCTACAGGTTCAGGTAAATCCGTATGCGTAAACACCCTTATCACAAGTATTATTTATAAGGCATCTCCCCACGAGGTCAAGTTCATTATGATAGACCCCAAAGTTGTGGAACTTAGCATGTATAACGGAATTCCGCATCTTATGATTCCTGTAGTAACCGACCCAAAAAAGGCGGCTAATGCGCTTAATTGGGGCGTGAGGGAAATGGAGCGCCGTTATCAGGAATTTGCTCAGCATAACGTTAAAAACGTTGCGGGGTATAACGAAATGCTTTTGGAAAAGAACGAAACAGACTTTATGCCCCAAATTGTTATCATCATAGACGAGCTTGCGGACTTAATGCTGACGGCTGCGAAAGAGGTTGAAGAGGCTATTTGCCGACTTGCTCAAATGGCGCGTGCCGCCGGAATCCATTTAGTTATAGCTACACAAAGACCGTCCGTTGACGTAATAACAGGTCTTATTAAGGCCAATGTGCCGTCAAGACTTGCCTTTGCCGTCTCCTCCGGCACAGATTCAAGAACAATTCTTGATAAAAACGGCGCGGAAAAGCTTCTCGGAAAAGGTGACATGCTGTTCCATCCTCTTGGCGTTAATAAGGCACAACGTATACAGGGCGCATTTATTTCTGCTAAAGAAATTGAAAATATCGTAGAATTTATAAAAGGCGATAACCCTGTTTCATATGATTCTTTAATGGAGGAGTCAATTACAACTCCGGCAGTTGTCAATGATATGGAAGGGGATTTGGACGATTTCTTTGAAGAAGCAGTGGATTTCATTGTAGAAAAGGATAAAGCTTCGATTTCAATGCTCCAAAGAAAATTCAAAATCGGCTACAACCGAGCCGCCACTATTATGGAGGTTTTGGAGGACAGAGG
>CAYLSP010000212.1:0-3328 GCA_964385935.1 uncultured Defluviitaleaceae bacterium | reverse complement strand
GAACCAGTCAATCATATTAGATACGTCAATTAGGTCAACAACACAGTCTCCGTTCGTGTCACCAATTACGATTGGTGGTCCTATATAAATTGGTGTTGAGCCATAAGCTCCCTTAATAGTCTTATTGCCGTTAGCGTCTTTGACTACAAGAGCAACATCAACTGAAATACCGTTAAAGCCGTTTAATAAGTCCATATCTTGCTTGGCCATAAAGAAAACATTGCCATAATCCTTTGTATTGTAGTCGCTAACCATAACAGTGATTTTCAATGTGCCCCCTCCTGAGTTTATATGAAGAACTTCGACGCCTTCCTCAGCTGTAAAACCTTTGTATTCAAATTTATCACTATCAAAGTTGAAAGTTAAAGTTGCAGTGTTACTTGATACTTTCTCCGTAAACGCAACGTTTACGTTGAAGTATTCATCTTTCATTACAAAAACTCTGTCAGTTTTAACAACTAACTTGTTAACTGTTGAGTTATTTGCCGCATCATCAACTTTTTCTGATGAAGTTTTGTCCGGATTAGTTTCAGAAGTAGCTGTCAAAATTAAATCCTCGTCGGCAAGACTTGTAAGAGTTACGTTACTTGATGCTGAGAAGCCGACTCTTTCAGGAACTGAGATATATACAGGAACTTCGATTGTCTGTCCTGCCTCAATGGCATAGAGGTTATTCAGGATTGTTTTCTCATAACCTAATGTTCCGCCAAGGCTAAGCCTTATAATATCTGTAGATTTTCCTGTGTTTGTGATTTTAAACTTTTGAACAGCTACTTTTCCCGGAGTTGCAGGTGATAATTCACCTTTCTCAACGATAAGTTCGCCGTCTGCCTTTACGGCGTCAACGTCAGTGCTTCTTACTGCTACCTGATAAGACAGATATTCACCGCCAGATGCATTGTTCGTATATTTGTCAAGTATGTAGAAATGAAGTTTGTTAAAGGTATCAACATATTCGTTAACTACATTTCCACTTACTTTAACGTCTATACCCTTGTAAGTGTCGCCGTAATTCGGGTCGTTGTGTGTTCCGGCATGGAAAAGTGCATCAACAAGCTGATACATGTCGCCGTCAACTAAAGGATAAGCAGTGCCGTTTGGCTTAATATAATCAATTACGCCGATTGGGCCTGGATGAGCGTCAATTATGAAGGTATTTGGGCCATAGTTAACCTGGTTTACCTGCTTTTCTGCACTCTTTGAAATTAATACGCCGTGGTCGTTAGCAAATGAATCATAACCCGTTTTATCTACAACTTCCATTGTATAGAGGTCGTGGATAACCGGGAAATTTGAAGTAGTGAAAGTTCCGTAATTCCATTTTGCAGGGTCTATTGGAGCCATATTGCCCGTTCCGGCCAGATAGTTACCTGTGGAATTATTTGTGGGGTCTAATGTGTTATTGTCTCTTGGAATCTGGTTAACAAACCCTTTAACTCTCAGACCGATTTTGCCTTCAACGCCATAGTCACGTTGGCTGTTTTTCGTTGGAATATTACGTGCCACAATTTTTGCGACAGCAGGGCCGTTTGCCTTGAGGCCTTCCACTGTTACGTCCACTATATCTTCGTCAGGAGTGAAGCCGTTAAACCATTTTGGGAAAACCATCTGTGTTGGAGGAACTGTTCCGCCGAGAACTGAAGGAATTTGGACTCTCTCATGTTTTCCGCCAGGGCCGCCAAAAGAACCGCGGCTCATAAGCTCCCAAGGGCCGGTATACGAGCGGGTCTGTGGAGTGTTTAACGGAGAGTTATAAATATCGTACATTCCTCTGATGTGCCCGAATTCATGAGCATATGTGCCCATACCATCGCTTTCGCCCTGAATAGAAATGTTGAGTGTTCTAGGGATTGTAAAGCCGTTTAATGCGGCATTTGCAACAGTAATGGTTGATTCTGTTGACCAGAATCCTAATCCTCCATACCATGATGTCCATGGTACATAGCGCGTATTTGTCCATCTGTAACCGGGGTTAGTCGGGTGATTAAGTGCAGCGGTTTTTTCTGAATTAAGCTTTTCAATTAATATATCTTTTACTAAACCAGGATATACATTTTCCACAAACGCCGCTTTATATATTACATCAAAGTCAGCAGCCGTTGATTCTTTATTTTCGTCAAGCCATTTTGCCAGTTTGCTGTCATAATCGGCTGAATTTTCAGTCTTGTATTTTGTGTACTGTGCATTAATTGTGGCAGTATCTTTAAACAAATAGAAATCAGGAAATTCCTTTTTTATATCGAAACCGGGTTTAGAAACCATGTTTAAAATTCTGTCAAGTCTGGCGATGCCGGTGAATTCATAAGGAATGTCCTTTTCGCTAATGTCAGTGGTTGGTAATCCGTTTGATCCCAATTTCGGATTAAACATCATTGAGCCGGCTTCTTCCCAAGTTGTTGACTGGTCATAGCCGGCATGGATAACATACATAAAGTCATATATATTTTCTCCGTTTTCGTCGAAGAATTTGACTCCGTCCTGATTAGCCAGTCTGAAAGCTACATATCCAAGACCATTAGCACCGCTTTGTCTCGGAAACTGTCCAGTAAACATGTATGTACCACCAAAGCCGCCGTATTGGAATTCAAATCCCGGAGCAGTGTATGGGCCAAATGCATCAATTTCTACTGATTGGCTGCCAAAGGTGTTTTCTTTCCAATACTCGTTCATTGTTACATAATTGTTGTCTGCACTCGGTTTATTAAGGAAATCTCTCCAGAAACCAGCAAGCTTGTCATTAGGTATATTTCCGACCTTAGGATTTCCTAATGGGTCAGAACCGACCGGTTGCGAAACTATAAAGGGCTGATCCGGGAAATCGACCAAAATAAGTGCGCCTTTTAGAACTCTTTCAGGCTTAACCGAATCTTCTGTTCTCCAGTCAATTACCGGGTTTTTGTTCCATTCACTCCAAGACATGTTTCTTTGAAGCTTCCAGCTCTGTGGGTCAATAGGAGGTGGAACTTCTTCTAAACCAACTTCCCCCACATCATCTGGCTTTGCATAGGCCGTTACATTTGTAAAATCTGTTGCCAATGGGGCAATTGCCATACTAAGAGACAATAAGGCGCTAGCAACTACCGCAAGTACATGTTTCCCTTTTTTCATAAAATCCTCCCTTTACTAAAATTAAATAGTTATACGTATTATAAAAGGCACAGGCCACAAATCAAATGATTTGTGGCTTGTGTCTGTGTCGTTTAGAGATTTGTTAATTTCATATTGCTCTGATATTATTTAATTAACTTAGCCACATAACTTACATCGGAAATGTCAATTGTGCCGTTTCCGTTAAAGTCAAAGAACTTATAAGTAACGTTCCAGTCCT
>CAYLSP010000211.1:0-3330 GCA_964385935.1 uncultured Defluviitaleaceae bacterium | reverse complement strand
ATACCTTTTTATCAAAAAAATGTTACAATTGTGTTACTATTAATTTGTTAAAAATTACAATGATTTTCCAGCCTAATAATTTTCGTCAATAAAGTCTTTAATCCGTGATATACCTTTTTTAATATCGGGAATCGAAATAGAAAAGGTTAATCTAATATGCTCTGGGCAGCCGAAGTCGTTGCAGGGGATAACGGCAACTTTAGCTTTTTCAAGAATCAGTTCAGATAAATCCACGGCTGTCTCAACATTTTTGCCGCAGACAGTTTTATGAAGAAGCTTGCTGGCGTCAATAAAGACATAGAACGCACCTTCAGGCTTTAAGGCTGAGAGCTGAGGAATTTTTGAAATTTCCTCATACATTAAGTTCATGCGTTCTTTAAAGGACTCTCTCATTTTATCAATCGAATCCTTGCCGCCCCTTAAAGCTTCAAGAGCCGCCATTTGGGCAATGCTGTTGGGGTTTGACGCGCAGTGGCTCTGGATATTAGCGATAGCTTTGGCAATTTCAGGATTGCAGGCAGTGTATCCCATTCTCCAGCCGGTCATGGAATAGCTTTTTGACAGACCGTTAACTATAATTGTACGATCCTTTATCTCTTCTGAAATAGAAGCGATGCTAACATTTTTAGCGTTATCTTCGTATAATAAGTACTCATATATTTCATCTGAAATAATGAGAAGGTCGTTCTTTACTGCAAACTCGCCGATTTTTGTTAATTCTTCTTTAGAATAAACGCTTCCGGAGGGGTTATTTGGGGAGTTTATAATAATAGCTTTGGTTTTTTTAGTTAAAACTTTCTCCAACTGTTCACAGGTTATTTTATATCCGTTTTCTTTGAGAGATTCGGCAAAAACAGGCACGCCCGTGGCTATTGTCACCATTTCGGGATAGCTGAGCCAATAGGGAGTCGGGATTATAACCTCGTCTCCATCGTCTAAAATCGCAAAGAATGTATTAGAAAGGGCATGTTTTCCGCCGTTTGACACAACGATTTGAGAAAAATTATAATCTAAGCCGTTGTCGGTTTTGAGTTTCTCGGCAATAGCTTCTCTTAAAGGCTCAATTCCAGAACTTGGAGTATATTTTGTAAATCCGTCCTTAATGGCTTTAATACCGGCTTCCTTAATGTTATCAGGCGTGTCGAAATCAGGTTCACCGGCAGTAAAACTCACTATATCCTCGCCATTTTGCTTCATTTTTTTAGCTGCGGCGCTTATAACAAGCGTGGAAGAGGGTTTTAAAGTGGCCGCTCTTTTTGAAACTTTCATACTAGCCTCCATTCTGGCCGACGACGGCGGAAATCTTCGCCGAGGCTGCCGATTTTTTTAAACATTATAAATTATATAGCGTCTTTAGGGTAAAAGCAAGGGGGAAAAATATTTTGAGGTTGCCGCTTTTTGCTGCGTAAATTGTATAATGTGTACATGGGCGGCTTGCTATATACAGCTTGATATGTTATGATATCAGAAGTGTTACAAATGCTTTTGGAGAACGTATAGGAGAAGGTCATGGACGTAAAAAACGTATATTTAGAAGCTGTCGCAGTTACACAGTCCCAGTTTCCGGGTAAAAATTTGCCTGAGATGGCCTTTGTGGGTCGATCCAATGTGGGAAAATCAAGCCTTATTAATGTTATGATAAACAGAAAGGCATTAGCCAGAACCAGTCAAAGTCCCGGAAAGACCAGAACTATAAATTTCTATAATTTGGACGAAGAAATTTATTTTGTTGATCTGCCGGGCTATGGTTATGCTAAAATCAGCAGGTCAGAGTCAGAAAAATGGGGTAAAATGATTGAAGATTATTTAAAACTGAGCCCCAATTTAAAAGCCATTGTCCAGCTCGTTGACATAAGGCATGAGCCATCAGTTCTTGACTGCCAGATGATGGAGTGGATAAAGTTTTATAATATTAAAACAATTATAGCAGCCACAAAACTAGATAAAATAAATAGATCGGCTCTTGATAAGCATTTAAAAATTATAAGCAACAAACTTTCGGTAAATAGAAGCGATATAATTCCCTTTTCTGCACAATCGAAACAGGGTAAAATTGAACTGTGGGAAAAAATCCACAATTATTTATAAAATTTAAGACTTTAGAGTTTTTAATTCGTATATGTTCTAAAGAATACTGAAATTTAGCTCGGATGTGAGGTTGATATTATGGGAAAAAAACTATGCCTTTCAAGAACAAATAAGGTTTTGGCCGGTGTTTGCGGCGGAATAGCCGAATATTTCGGGATTGACGCTACGCTTGTGAGAATTGTTTGGGTTTTACTGTTTTTGGTAACCATTGGATTCCCTATGGCTATTGTCTATGTGGTTTGTTGGGCGATAATGCCCCTTGACCAAGGGGATTCAGGGAGACAATAAACTCCCTGAATCCTTTATTTTTTTATGTAAGCATAACTAAAGTCATATATTTTCATAAAAGGCAGATAAATTGCGTCTTTAACATTGGGTGCGTCAGGAACGGCGTATTCATAATACAGCGGCGAAATTCCAAAATCTTCTGCTGTTAATAATTTCTCAAGTCGGTTGTAAATTATTCCGCGATTCACTGTATTTTTTTCATTTCTCAATCCTTCAAATGTTTCGTCATAAATATCAGATGAATAGGAACCGTTCAGTTTGTTAAACGCCGTGCCTGTTAAAAATAATTCAGCATATGCCGTTGGGTCGCCGTATGCGCCGTAGCAATAACCGGGGAATATGTCATATCGTCCATGATTCCTTTGATATCTGAAATCAGCCAATTGGACTTCCTTTAGTTCCACATTAATATTAAGCTTCTCCTGCCACATCTGCCGCAAAAATTCGTAAATTTCCTTTTCAGAAGAACTTGCTCTTGCCGGAACTAAAAAAACTAAGCTGATTTTGTCCAAGCTCCTGTTGTCATTAAGCTCATCTAATCCGCTTTTAAATAACTCCTTTAAATTTTCGCTGTCACTTGCGTATTGCTCATATAGACTCTTTAATGGTTCGTCTGCAAGGCTCTCGGAATCCCTCTGAGGCCTAATCTCTGGTGGATAAAGCCCGAATCCCTCTGAAAAATTTTCTCCAAGCTTGGAAGCAATTAACGTCCTGTCAATGGATAACGAAAGTGCCATCCTTATTTTTTTGTTGTGCATTAGTTTTGATGAACCGCCGTTATTGTTAAATGCAATAAAATGGGTGGTTGGGGGCTTTGCGTCAGTCACGTAATCAGGATTTTCCCCAAAATGAATGGCTTCAAGATAAACATTCTCTGAATCCCAATAGTCCGGGTTTTTCACTAGAGTCATGTTTCCGTCAGCCCTGTTCCATTCACTTATTAAAAATGGACCG
>CAYLSP010000210.1:0-3348 GCA_964385935.1 uncultured Defluviitaleaceae bacterium | reverse complement strand
AAATAAAACAGGAAAACGCTTTGTCATAGAAGAAATTTTTGATATATGCCGATCTCCATTAACTAAAGTTTATGACGATGTTTTACCTGCCCCTGAGGCAAGTCTCATAAAGGCCATTGTCCTTGGGGATAAAAAGGGGCTTGACCAGGAATTGGCTCAGTTGTATCGGGACGCGGGCACATATCACATTCTTGTGGCTTCGGGAACGCATTTATCTATAATAGCCTTTTGCATAAGATTTTTATTGGGGAAGGTTTTGAATAAGAATCCGGCCTGTATAATCACCTTTGCTCTGTTAGCTTTTTATTGGGCTTTGACAGGCTGTGGAACGGCCATGACAAGGGCGCTTATTATGTGGGGCGTCATACTTTTAGGAGAAATTTTTTATAAAGACCATGACCTAACCTCATCAATATGTTTTAGTGCGCTTTTGATTCTGTTATTTCAGCCAATGTATTTACTTGATGCCGGTTTCCAATATTCCTACTCTGCGGTGCTTGGGCTGGCATTTTTATCTCCTGCAATCAAAACCCTCATGATGGAACTTTCGGAAAGAAAATATTTTTCTGTTTTGAAATCAAATTGGCTTTTGGGGACGCTTCCTCCTGCTCTTGCGGCGGCCTTGGCTTCATACCCTGTTTCGGCATATCATTTTAATGAGATTTCTGTTATTGCCCCAATCAGCAATATAATTATCGCCTCAACCTCAGCCCTTATTATTATTTTTGGCATGGTGGTGGGAATAACGGGGCTTGTTGCTATAAACGCCGCTAGATTTTTGTCGGGAACGGTGTATGTGTTCCTACAGTTATATGAACACTTGTTCAGGTTTTTGAGAAGTCTGCCTTACTCTAAAATAATAATAGGACAGCCTAAAGAAATTATTCTTATTGCCGCTTTTTTAATACTGATTTCATTGCCGATAATAATGAGACTTTCAAAAGGTAGTAGAAAAAAACCTGTTATAGCCGTTTCTTCAATTGTATTAGCCCTTATAACAGTCCAGTTACTTATTCCGAAAAAGCTTATTGTCAGTTATTTAGACGTGGGGCAGGGGGATTGTGCTGTTTTAAATCTTGGTAAAATCACTTCTATAATAGATGGTGGCGGATATTTTGGCGCGCCTCTTGGGGAAAACACAGGGGAGAAAATTCTGATTCCATATTTGAAAAACTTAGGAGTTACAGAGGTTGACTGTGCTTTTATAACACATCCAGATTCAGACCATGCAACGGGTATTTTAGAGCTTCTTATGTCAGACATAAAAATAAAATACATATTCTTTCCCGAAAGCGTTAAAGAGGACAGTTCGCTTTATGGTGAAATAAAGGGACTTGCAAACGATAAAAAAACTGAAATAATGTATCTTAATTCTGGGGACACAATAGAAATAAATGAACTGAAAATGCAATGTCTCTATCCATTCGAGCCGGAATCCTCCAGCACAAACGATTCCATTGCTCTGAAAGTCACATATCATAACGCCGACTTTATGTTTACCGGCGACATTGACACAAGAATGGAGAGAGATATAGTAACAGGTTATGAAGGTCTTTCTGCCGAAATCTTAAAGCTTGCGCACCACGGCTCAAAATATTCAAACAGCGCGCTGTTTTTTTCAGCGGTAAATCCCGACTTTGCAGTTATTTCCTGCTCAATAAATAACCGCTATGGTCATCCTTCTCCAGAAATTATAAATAGGCTTCAGGACATGAACATTCCAGTTCTATCCACCTCTACTCATGGCGCAATAATCATTGAAACGGGCGGCGAGGATTTAGAAATAAATAATATGAAGGATTTTGCTAAATGGACAAGAATAAGGGAAAATTAGATGAAGAATTAAAAAAGGGAGTAATAAGACCGTTTTACCTTCTTTTTGGCGAGGAGCATTATTTAATAAAAGAAAACTTGGGATTAATTTTGGATAATGTACTGCCTACAGGAGAAAACTCTTTCAGGGACATGAACCAGTCTTTTTATGAGGGAAAGTCCTTTGATATTGGTGAACTTTTGTTAGATTGTGAAACTATGCCGTTTCTTTTAGACAGAAGATTAATTTTAGTAAAAAACTCAGGACTTTTTGCACCGGGAAGAAAAGACGCGTCAGAAGCCCTTGCTAACTCCGTTGATGACATACCCGAAACAAGCGTTTTAGTGTTTTCTGAGGAAAATGTTGACAAAAGGAGCAGACTTTATAAAAAAATTGCGGAAAAGGGATTTGTTATTGAATGTGAGCCGCCTTCTGAAAAAGAACTGATAGCCTGGATAACTAAGGCTTTTAAATCAAGAGGGAAAAAAATCGGATCAGCCGAGGCCGCTGTATTTTTGAAAAACACAGGTCCTCTGATGAACGGCATGGAAATGGAGGCTCAGAAGCTATCAGACTATTTGGGAGACGATAATGTTGTTACCATAGCTCATATTGAGTCCGTCTGCAACTCGTCTCTTGACGCTAAAATCTTTGACATGGTGGACGCTATTGGCAATAAAAGGCTTAGTAAGGCTCTTGACATATACAATAACCTTCTGAGCATAAAGGAATCTCCCCTTATGATTCTCACCATGATAGCAAGACAGTTTAAAATGATTGCACAGTGCCGCTTTTTGGCGGATAAGGGGCTTTATTCAGAAGAAATTTCAAGGGAAATAAATACGAGAGAGTTTATTGTGAGAAATCTTCTGTCTCAGGCAAAACACTTTCCCGATCTTGATTATATTCTCACGGCTTTTAAAGACTGTCTAAAAACTGATTTGCAAATTAAAACCGGGGAAATTTCTGACAGAATTGGTGTTGAGCTTCTCATTTTGAAATATGGAGCGTAATATGAAAACTTGCATTGAAACGGACAGGCTTATTTTAAGGAATTTTGAAGATGGCGATTTTAATGATTTTTGCGAGTATTTCTGTGATGAGAGTCTTAACGGACTTATGGCGGGGCGGATTTATACAGATGAAAAATCGGTTCGTCTGCTTTTTAACGCCAATTTGCAGGATAAGTATTGCTTTGCAATAGAGCTTAAAGAGGAGAAAAAAGTCATTGGCGAGGTTCATTTCGCTAACATAATAAGCTGTTATTTAGCCCACATTGGCTTTGTGGTAAATAAAAATTACAGGAAGTGCGGATATTGTGCCGAGGCCGTTTCCACGCTGGTTAAGTATGCTTTTGACAGCCTTGGATTCGGGAGAATTCGCGGAGTTTGTCATTTAAAAAATGTTAAATAACATGAAATTCAGAGAAAACATTATTTCTTGTGTTTTCTTGTGTATTCAAAAAGTCTGTTATTGTCTTTTAAAACATGTTAATCGAAAAAGCATCACTTAGGCCATCCGAACAACGGCACCCC
>CAYLSP010000209.1:0-3358 GCA_964385935.1 uncultured Defluviitaleaceae bacterium | reverse complement strand
GCTTCTTTTTGCGCCTGTGATTGGGCTTTTGCTATTTCTTTTTCTGCCTCGGCTCTGGATATAGCGGCGTTTTTCTGAATCTTAACAATGTTATCTACACCAAGATTTTCAATCACACCGTTATTATCAACAAAATTTTGAACATTAAAACTTACAATATCAAGACCCATTGCCTGTAAATCGGGCTCAGCGTTTTCTTTGACGAGTGTTGCGAACTTCTGTCTGTCGGACACCATTTCTTCCAAATTCATCTTTCCGACAATTTCACGCATATTTCCTTCCAAAACTTCTCTGGCAACTTGTGCGATATAATCAGTAGGCTTATTAAGGAAATTTTGAGCCGCCAATTGAAGCTTTTCATCGCCATCACTTATTTTAATATTAACCGCCGCATCTACTTTTATGTTTATGTAATCAGCTGTAGGCACTGCATTTGATGTTTTTACATCAATGGGAATAAGTTGGAGGTTTAATTCGTCTTTCTTTTCAAAAAAAGGAACTTTAATTCCTGCTTTACCAATCAGCACTTTTGGTCTTTTTCTTAAACCTGAGATGATGTATGCTGTATCGGGCGAAGCTTTGACGTATCCACTTGCCACTATGATTATAATAATAATACCTATAATTATCGCAAAAATAATGCCAAGATTATCAATAATTAAATCCATATCTTCCTCCTTAAATTACTTATTTTTACTGCGTACCCTGACACATCTATTTAAACGACTAAATCCTAAAAAATAATTTAAAGGCTAGCCGGAACTTTAAGTAATTCTATGTGATATTACAAACGTTAGTCAAGTATATTTTTTCTTAAATTTAGCATAATTAAATAAAAGTAGCATTTTGCAAATCTCTGTCTTTGGTTTTCCATGTTGATTTGTAGGAATTTCATGAAATAATTGTTGACATGTAAACTCATATGTGATATCTTATGTATGCAACTCATTATTTTTTTTACTATGTAGGAGGATTTTAAATGAAAAAAGGCACAGTGAAATGGTTCAATGCAGAAAAGGGATTCGGATTTATTTCTGTCCCAGGAGAAGATGACGTTTTTGTACACTTCTCAGCAATCAATTCAGACGGTTACAGAACTCTTGAAGAAGGTCAGGAAGTAGAATTTGAAGTTGTTAACGGTGCTAAAGGCCCACAAGCTTCAAATGTCGCTCGTATATAATACACGTTTCTAATCTAATGCATTGCATTATATCATATAACGCGGTTTTATATCTACTTTAGAACTCCAACCCTTTCGTCTTTTGACGAAAGGGTTTTTTATGCCTAAAGAATATCCAAAATCAACGACAATGTATATTCCTTGCTTCCGTTATTTTCAATAACTTCGTCACAATATCTTTCATAAAGCCCATGCCTTTTCTGATAAATTTCATGTATTTTATTAACGTCACCGGCAAGAAGCGGCCTTGTGTTAAAATTAGAAACAGAGACTATATTTTCAATGCTCCTGTGAAGATAAATGATAAAGCCGTTTGATTTCAGCATATCAATATTCTTTTCCAAAAGCACGGCACCACCGCCTGTTGAAATGATAACATCTTGAAGCTTTGATGCTTTAGAAATAATCTCCGTTTCCTTTAACCTAAAATAGGATTCTCCCTTTTCGGCAAAAATTTCAGAAATGCTCATTTTCTCTTCATTTTCTATCTCATCGTCGCAATCTATCCATTTTCTATTCAAATGCCTAGCTAGCATTTTTGATATGGAAGTTTTTCCGCTTCCGGGCATACCGATAAAAACAATATTTTTCATCATTCTCAGCCCCGATTTCTATTGCTCCGCTCTGTAACAGCCAAGCACTTCAAAATATTCGCATTGGACAGAAGCGTGTTTTAAGGCGTTATAAGCCATTTCATCTAAAATATTAGCCTGCAAGTCCGCAAAAAAGCGGTATTTGTCGGATGAAACAGGTCTTGACTCAATCCGCGTCATGTTAATATTCGCTAACGTAAAGCACTCCAGAAGCGCATACAGCGCCCCGCTCTTATGAGGAGTGGAGAAAGTTACGCTTATGGTGTCTGAGGACTTGTCATATATTGGGTTATCCGCAATGGCTATAAACCGCGTCCTGTTATTTGCGTCATCCATAATATCGGGCACAATAACGGACAGACCATGCTTCTCAGCCGCTCTTCTTGAACCTATTGCTGCGCTTCTAAAATCATTTTTCTGGGCAACGGTTTGTGCGGCAATTGCCGTATTTGTAGAGGACGTAAGCTCCCAATGCTTATTTTTCAAGAACCTGTGACATTGCCTAAAGCCCTCAGGGTGAGAAAACACTTCCCTAATATCGTCAACAGAAGCCCCATTGTTTGCCAATAAGCAATGTGCAACCTTAACCCACGTCTGTCCAACTATATAACAGCCGTGCCTTTTAAGTAAATCATAGACCTCGCCTATTGCTCCCGTTTGAGAATTTTCTATAGGAAGCAGGCCGTAATCCACCTGCTTTGATTTAACCGCATCAAACACATCTTCAAAATATTCAAAGCTTTGAGTTTGTGCATCTGGAAACAACTGCATTGCACTTTGCTCTCCCCAAGCTCCGGCAACTCCCTGAAAGGCCACTTTTATGTCCTTTGTCTTACGTTCTTTGGGCGCAGGGAAAAAAATATCATTACCCGGCATCAATTTCGCTCTCTGTTTAATCTTTGATAAGGAAATTATATTCCTCATAAAAGAAATTATTTCAGTTTTATTCCTTTCATCTGCATCAGCCACGGCCGAATCAAGTATCTGCTGTTCCCTTTTTTCATCTGTTATAGCGATATTTCCCATGGCTTTAACATCAGCAACGCGTTCGCTTATTTGCATCCTTTGCTTAAAAAGCTCTATCAAGTTTTTATCTACCTGATCTATTTCCATCCTGAGTTTAAGAAGTTCGTCCTTATAATCCATTTTATCCTCCTGTTTTAGAACCTGTCTTAATCCGTAATTGCGTTTCTAATCTTTTCAATCTTATTCATTAATTTATGAAATACCTGTGGCGTAATAGATTGTGCGCCGTCACACAGAGCCGCCTCAGGATGATTATGCACTTCGATTATTAATCCGTCTGCTCCTGCCGCAACAGCCGCTAAAGACATGGGTTCCACAAGGCTCCAATATCCGGTTGCGTGAGATGGGTCAACCATTACCGGAAGATGTGACTTTGACTTTAAAACCGGAATAGCCGATAAATCAAGGGTGTTTCTCGTGGCAGTCTCAAAAGTCCGTATTCCTCTTTCACATAAAATAACCTGAGATGAGCCTCCCGCCATAATGTATTCAGCAGACATTAAAAATTCTTCAATTGTGGCGGAAAGTCCTCTTTTTAACAGCACAGGTTTTTTAAGCC
>CAYLSP010000208.1:0-3397 GCA_964385935.1 uncultured Defluviitaleaceae bacterium | reverse complement strand
AGCGCCTTATAGATGAAATTATTTTAGTCCTCTTAACAAAAGTATCTCTTGTTTCAGGATTAACAATCAAGTCTAAATATCTTTGTCTATAACGGATTTCCTGGTCTTTAAGACCATGCCACTTTTCAGGAAGAATCTGAAGGCTTTTTGAAAGCAGGGTTACGCCGTCGGCTTTAACTGAAATTTCGCCCTTCTGAGTTCTGAAAACTATTCCTGAAACTCCTAAAATGTCGCCGATATCAAAATGTTTAAACTCGTCATAGTTTTCGTCCCCAAGTTCGTCCTTCTTGACATAGAGCTGAATACGCCCCATCTCATCTTGCAAATCGCCAAATGAGGCCTTGCCCATTATTCTTTTCGTCATGAGCCTGCCCGCTATTAAAACAGATTTACCTTCCATAGCTTCAAAATTATTTTTTATTTCAGTGCTATGAGCATTAACTTCATATTTAACATGAACAAAGGGGTCTTTTTCAGCGTCTTGAAGGGCTTTAAGCTTGTTCCTCTTTATAACAAGAAGTTCATTAAGTTTTTCTTCGCTCAGCTCTTCTTCTAAAATTTCATTCTCTGGTATATCGGACATTTTTATCTCCTATCTAAGAACCTGCTAAATATTAAAGGCAGGTTCTAAATAATTTCTAAAACCTTGTATGAAATGGAACCGGCCGGAGCCGAAATTGTAACAGTGTCACCCTCTCTATGGCCTAAAAGTGCAGAACCCAAAGGGGATTCATTTGAAATCATGCCGGAAGAAGGGTCCGCTTCCGCAGAACCCACAAGAGTATATCTCATTTCTTCATCAAATTCTAAGTCTAAAAGTTTTATTTTTGAGCCGATGCCGATAACGTCCTTTTCCAGCTCGTCCTCGTCAATAACAGTGGCGTTTCTAAGCATTTTTTCAAGAAAGACAATCTTAGCCTCTATTTCGGCCTGTTCTTCTTTCGCTGAATCATATTCAGCATTTTCGGATAGATCGCCTTGCCCTCTTGCTTCTTTAATTTTTTCTGCAACTTCTTTGCGCTTTATTGTCTTCAATATTCTAAGCTCTTCTTCGCGAGCTTTTAATCCGTCATAAGTAAGAACCGTTTTCTTTTCGGACATTAACGTTCACCCTTTCCAGCTACTTAAAGTAGCAGCTATGACAACTATAATACCGACAGACAAGGCCGCCTGCCGGAATCATTGCAATTATATAATAGTTAAATTTTATTGTCAACCTATTGACCTCATAAAATTATTTATAATTCCTTGAGGTATAGCTTTATTAAGTCTTAAAAAACTTTCAATCTCGATTTGAGAGCTTTGGAAAAAATTATTTAATTCTTCAACCGATTCCTTTTCATATCCGTCCCTGATGAGTTTTCTGTAATGAATATTCTTTAGAAAAAACGCCATTTCAAATGTTTGTAATGTCATTTGACTCCCTTTATAAACAATGTCCCATGAATCTATGAACAGCACGTCCCCCCTTTTTCTGATTTTCTCCTTTAAAGCTTCTATATTTCCCGATAAATCAAAGAAAATACAGCCCTTTTTTAATAAAAAGGCTAAGTCTGCACCTTCATACCAAAGATTTATGACAATATCTCCATCTTTAACAGCCCGGGGATTTTTCGTAACGTGAATCTCCAATCCTGTTGACTTAAAGATTTCATCTGCTAAAAGGCCATACTTATTAGCATCTTCGTCCCTAACTAAAACAGTTAAAAAGTTTGTTTCGCCGCATAGATTTTCAATGGCTGTTCTCAGAGACTGACTGTCTTTTCCCATAATAACTACATCCATGCCTGACAGAGCCTTGCTTTTTCCCAAAAGCCTATATAGGGCTCTTTTTAGCAGAAAGGGATACAGAGAAATCCCATCAGCGAGCCTTACTTCCCGCGGTACATAAGGAAGATTCTTTGGTGGAAGAATGATTTCTACATTATAGTCTTTAAGGGCGCTTATTGTGTTTTCTAAAAGCTGTATTGTTTTATCATAATTCTCTTTCGCGTCATACGCCGTAATAGGAAGCTTTACATTATACCCCCATTCTCCTGCAATTTTCATGCCAGATACTGTAAATGGGTTGTACTTTTTTACATACCAGTCGAGATGATTTCCGGGGCTTTTTTCTATTAATTTGTATTTTAACGGAATTTCTTCTATTTTTGGCGCATACTCAATTTTCGCAAACTTTCCATTCATAATATCCCCTTCTCTGTTTACCTCTTTAAAAATAATATGAATATCTTCTCATACTTATTACCCTATTATCATAGGCATTTACAATCTTTGCATAATGATGTATTATCATAATAGAATCATCAATGAGGGGGATTTTATGAAATTAAAATCGGTATTTATATCATTATGTTTTATCCTTGTAATGTCTGTGGCTTCCGGATGCGGAATCCTATTAGCACCAAAGCCTTCTGAGACCCCTGTCAGTAAAAACACTGACTCATCTTCCTTTTTATGGGGAAAAAGGGATGAATCAGAATCCCAAAGCCCTGAGCCTGCAACAGATACACCGGAAGATACTTCAACTGATGAACCAACTGTTTCTGATGAACCCTCAGAAGCATTTGAAAAACCATCTGAACCAACAGCCCAACACGCCGGCGTTGACATCTGGACTAAAATGTCCCGTGAAGAAAAATATGCCCTTAATAAAAGATTAAGTTATGTAATGATGAGGGAAATTGACATAGAGAACTATGATAAGGATTATCTCTTTTCAATCGGCTTCTGGACAATTTTTAATCATACTGACCACTATAGCTTAAACCAGCTTGACGATTATGAAATCGAATTAATCATTAATGAAGATGAGATAAATAACTTTTTAAAAGATATGTATAACATTACATTGGGTGTAATGGATGTGCCCGAATATGAATACAGAGATGGATCATATGTTGCAATTGTTCCGCCAACAGGCTTTTACGGAACATCAGTCAGCCGTATATCAAGCTTTGTTGGTAATCCTGACGGAACTTATACATTGGAAATTATGAACTATGACGTTGAATTTGCAGAAGATCCTGATTCGCTTTTCTATCCTGATCTGGATCTGAAAACTCTTGACAACACTATGATGGAAGCCTACTACTGGGGAAAATCCAGAGCAGTTGTTGCCCCATTCAATGAAAGCGGCTACACGGTTTATAAAATTTTACGCTATGAGAATTTAGAAGTTGTTGATCCGGTAATTATTAATTATTGATTGCATTTTCCAATTAGAATATAAAAAAGGTCTTGCTGTTTATAAAATTTTAAGCTATATGAATTTAGAAGTTGTTGATTTGATAATAATTAATTATTAGTTGCTTACCTAAATTGAACGTACAAAAAACGCCCGCTTAACATTAAACGAGCGTTTTTTATTGAAAAAATCCGATCCTGATGTGGGAGA
>CAYLSP010000207.1:0-3400 GCA_964385935.1 uncultured Defluviitaleaceae bacterium | reverse complement strand
AATAGCGATATTTGCTGGAATAAGTAAAAAGCATAATAATACGGTCAGAACAAATATGTATTTGTAAGTTTTCATCGATTTAAATCCTTTCTCCGATAGTATTTTTAGAAATAGAAATTTTCTGGAATAAAAAAAAACAGAAATATCTTGTTTCTTTTGAAAATATTTGTCGGTGATGTCATGAATTTTTAGTGTATCAATAGTTAAAAATTTTGCCCACTAGATGCATGAAAGAAATTAATTCATAAAAAACGTTACTGTAATTAAAGTTATAAATTATCATAAGCTTCATAATGTAAGCCTCAGTGTAGTAAATTTGTCGTTATTAATGGCGTTACAGTATAAATCGATGTATAGTATTCAAAAGTGTCCTAAATAACCTTACCACCATCTCCTCTCCAAATGCAATAAATGTTTATGCAATTAATTAGAGTAACATTGTAGTAAATGCGATTTTATTGTATAATAATGTTAGTAATTTGTCAACAAATAATTAATTATCTACTTAAATAAGCATAAAAATAAAGTTAATTTTCAACAATTTATAGGCTAAATTTTTATGTGTCTTTCATATTTATATGAAACGCAATAAAAATTGTTGACAGACGGGTTGTCAATAAAAGGCAATGTAAATGCCCTCTTAATCTGAGAATATAAATAATTTTCTGTAAACAGTCCTTGAAACCGCTAAAGAAAATGGTCTGCATCCTTATAGGTACATGGGGTTTTGTTAGAAGTACTTCCTATGGCGTGTTTGAAAACTGGCAAAGGTTATTCTATTTCAACAAAATCAAAGTTGAAGCAAGAAAAGTAATTAAGTGTAGCTTGCTTGCTTTTTTGCTCATTTGCTAACATGTAACCGGCAATAAATTTGAAAGCGAACAAAGAAGCGATAAACAACTTATGTATGTTACTCAACAATACTATATACCTCTACAGCCTTATTTCTCCAATCCTCATAAGACTTACCAGCTATAAACTTGTTAAAATCCATTGCACCGCAGTCACACCAATGTATCTGTATAGATCCGGCTAAGACTTTGTGAAGGCGGTAATAATGATGCAATTTCACCAAGCTTAATTAGTGAATAAATATTAATGATGACAGCTAAAGCTACAAGTATCAATGCAACTTTCTTTCTAAAATTGATTAAATAATACATAACTGATAAAATAATATTAATATAACCTAAAAACATTCCTGACAAAAGCACATCTTCATCAATTGCCCCCCAACTCTCAATAGCCAATTCGGAACATCCGTATGCAAAAAAAGTCCAAAAGGCAATAAAGATATAAAGTGCTACCGAAAATATTAATTTAACTATTCCAATCACCTTTTTAGAGGGCATCTAGTTCGCTCCAGACACAGGTTTAATCTTTAAGCAGTTCTTTCAAAATTACCTTGCACATAGTTTTCCAGTGTATTAATAATAGCTACTCTTTCAATTTTTGTCAATTTAGTATTGTAACCTAAAGCTTTAGCAGTGATTAATACCTGCATACTAGAATTTAGTTTTGTGTAAATAAATTGAGCTAAGTAATTATTTTCCTCTAACCACGCTCCTTTGATTGCCTTGCTGCCTTGCCGGATTTGAACACAAGCATCAGAAGGATTACCTTTTAAAAGGTATTATGATGGCAGGCTATCCTACTGTAAAGCATGGTTGGTCAAACAGTGACATATTGTCCGCTTTACGTTCTTTCAGTATTAAAACACTCGTTTCGACTGAGGTTCAAAATACTAAAAAGAGAGTTGGCTTGCGCCTTCTCTCTTTTTTCGGGGCTAACTAATCAGTCCACTTCAAATTAAAATCAGATTTCAAAGATGTTTAGAACTTAGTATTAATAGCAATGTAAACGATATCCAGAATGTTGATTTTGCCGTCGTTATTAAAGTCGAAACGCTTGACATCGGACCAGTCAGGGCTATTGCGGTCTCTTCCAAAGTAGTCAATGGCGTTGGAGAGGAAGAGAAGGTTAAAGTCTGGAATAGGATATTTCCACTCATAGTTGAGGACGTTGGAGAATTTAACGATTTCCTTCACCCCGTCAGCCCCTTTAACTACGATGCTTACGCCTGCTTCAGCAATTGAAATGTCGTCATCAATTGTCTTAATGGCGGTAAAGTTGAAGGCGGCCAGGTCTTTCATCTGATTGTTTTGAACCATAACCGTGAGGCAGACCACTCCCGCTGTTATGTCCTCTTTAAGTTTAACTACACCAGACGGTAAGGAATAGGATTCATAATTAAATAACTTAGGGTCATATTTAAGCTCTACTACAGCAACGTTGGATTCTGTCTGTTTTGTAAGAGCTGTTTTGATTGTGACTTTATCACCAACGTTGATGTCGGTCTTTGAAGAAGTCAGCAATACTGTAAGATTACAAGCCTTATCCTGAATATTCTCGATTGTCTCAGTAACGACTTTCTCTTCGTTTGATTCAGAAGAAGCCTTGAATGTAAGCGTCTGATTAACTGTCTTACCTACAGTCTCCGGAATCTCTATGTAAACCGGAACGGTAACGGTTTCACCAGCGCCAATAGCATAAAGATTGTTAAGCAAAGTAACGTTCCAATCAAGAGTTCCGCCAACTTCAACTCTTACGATATCAGTGGCTGTGCCGGTATTCGTGACTTTGTATTCCACAACGGCTACGTTACCAGGAAGCGCTGTTTTAAGTTTGCTATCGACTGTCAATTCACCATCGACTGCAAGACCGTCATCGTGAAGCATGGCCACTTGATAGCTCATGATTTTGCCATACTTGCCATCTGTATATTGCTTATCGAGGATGTAAATATTAAGTCCATTATATGGGTCACGGAATTCGTTGACTGTGTTACCGGATACGATCTCTCTGTCGTTTCTTTCTTCCCACTGACGCAGACTGCCTTCATAATATCCAGAGTCGGTAGTGGAGGTACCGGCATGGAAGAGAGCGTCGTTCAATTGGTCAGCGTGGCCGATGCAATATTTCACGGGCTCGCCTTCAAAGTAATAGTCAACTAAATTTATATCATAAAGGTGGGAGTCGATTACCTGTCTGTTCTGGGCATTAGTTCCTGTTTCCAGACGGGAGAGCAGAACGCCGTGATCAGCTGAGAAGGAGTCATAGCCTGAACGGTCAACTACTTCTATTCCCATTCTGCCTGCTCTGAAACGAGACCAGGACCAGCCAGTGGTTTTCAGCTCTGCTTTATCAGGGCTTGCGCTGTCAAATTCCAAATTGACGCCTTTGTAATAATTAGGGGAGACAAGACCATAGTCCTCTTCGAGCCATGGATACCAGCCCTTGTTTTCATTGGCCTCAGACTTACTATTATTCAGCGGGATATTACGTGAAACGATATTGGCTACCACAGGCGTGCCGGATTTCAGATCGGATACGCTCAATT
>CAYLSP010000206.1:0-3435 GCA_964385935.1 uncultured Defluviitaleaceae bacterium | reverse complement strand
AGTAATTCCATGCTATAATGAAGAAAAAGTTATTGATGAAACCTCAAAAAGAGTTGGCGAAAAAATAACCTCGCTCATAAATGCAGGGAAAATCAGCGGGGACAGCCGGGCGCTGTTTGTAGATGACGGCTCAAAGGACAGGACTTGGGAAATTATTTGTGAACTTAATAAGAAGTCTGAGTTGTTTCAGGGGCTTAAACTTTCAAGAAACCGTGGCCACCAAAACGCCCTTCTTGCAGGTCTAATGGAAGCGAAAAAACATTGTGATGCGGCTATTTCTATGGACGCTGATCTCCAGGACGACGTTGACGTAATAGATAAATTCATTGACGAGTTTATTTCCGGTTCGGATGTAGTTTATGGCGTCCGCTCAAAAAGAGCCACAGATTCTTTTTTCAAGAAAACCACGGCGGAAGGCTTCTACAGCCTTATGAAGGGCATGGGTGTAGACATTGTGTTTAACCACGCCGATTACAGGCTTATGAGCAGGCGGGCTCTTGAAGGGTTGGGAGAATATAAAGAAGCAAATTTATTTTTGCGTGGCATTGTTCCTCTTATCGGATATAAAAGCTCCGTTGTGGAATATGAGCGTCACGAGCGCTTTGCCGGAGAGACAAAGTATCCTCTTAAAAAAATGATTTCCTTCGCCCTTGACGGAATTACCAGTTTCAGTATAAAACCAATACGCCTGATTTTACTTTTAGGTATAATTATTTTTTCCGTTAGCATCATACTGATAATTTATTTCTTCATAGTCTATTTGACTGGGCGTACTGTTGAAGGTTGGACAACCATTGTCTGTTCTCTCTGGATGATTGGCGGGATACAGCTACTCTGTCTTGGGGTTATCGGCGAATATATCGGAAAAATTTATTCAGAGACAAAACGTCGTCCACATTTTATTATTGATAAGAATACGTTGGAAAACCCAAGGTAGAAAAACCTTGCATGGGTATTTTATAGAGGATATAATAATATAGCACAAGTGCATAAGGGCGGTTAGGCTTAGCTTCCTGTAAAGGGGGTGACGCCAATGAGCGTGTTTGAAACTTTATCTTTAATGATTAGTTTTGCAACCCTCATTATCCTTGTTTTGAAATTCAAGACAAAAAAATAACCCGCCCTCGTGACAAAGGTCAACGGGTTATTTCTTGAAATACCTGCAAGCCTAGCCGCCTTTAAAGCGGTTGTGCAATGGGAGAGTGTATCGAGCACTCTCTCATTTATTTATACCCTAATTATAAGCTATTTATAATAGGATTGCAAGTAAAAAATAATGCTTATTGAAATTTGAATCAAAGAATACGTTGGATAACTCAAAGTAGAAAAACCTTGCACTGCTATATCATACAGGCTATAATATTATAGCACAAGTGCGTAAGGGCGGTTAGGCTTAGCTTCCTGTAAAGGGGGTGAAGCCGATGAGCGTGTTTGAAACTTTATCTTTAATGATTAGTTTTGCAACCCTCATTATCCTTGTTTTGAAATTCAAGACAAAAAAATAACCCGCCCTCGTGACAAAGGTCAACGGGTTATTTCTTGAAATACCTGCAAGCCTAGCCGCCTTTAAAGCGGTTGTGCGATGAGAGAGTGTGTCGAGCACTCTCTCATTTATTTATACCCAATTATACGCTATTTATAATATGATTGCAAGTAAAAAGTATTTGCTTATGGAAAATTTGCATCAGAATACTCTGGAAACAGAAAAAATAAATTTGCAATTGCATAAATTATGTGATAAAATTCTAAGTCGGGTAACATTTAATGGGTAAATGACCCGTATCCTTGCCGCATATTTGCGGCCATAGTCCAGAAGGAGGTGTATTTTAATGAACAAATACGAAATTTCTGTAGTTTTTAAGCCAGGTATGGAAGAAGAAGTTTTAAAGGCAGAGCTTGATAAAGTTCTTGCGCTTATATCCAGATTCGGCGGAACGGTTGAAAAAATTGACGAATGGGGAAAGCGCAGACTTGCTTACGAAATTCAAAAGTTGACAGAAGGTATTTATTATTTCATAACGGTTGAGGCTCCTGCCGATTCACCGCGCGAAATAGAAGACCGTTTGCGTATTATGGAATCTGTTATTCGTTATCTGATAGTTAGGCTTGAAGCGTGATAACGGGAGGGCGTATTATGAATAAAGCGATTTTAATGGGCCGTCTTACAAAGGACCCCGAAGTTAGATATACCCAGTCTAGTGAGCCTTTAGCTGTTGTCCGCTACACTCTTGCGGTCAACAGAAAGTTTAAAAGAGAAGGCGAACCCGACGCTGACTTTATCGGTTGCGTTGCATTTGGGAAAACAGGGGAATTTGCTGAGAAATATTTTAAAAAAGGACAGATGGTGGCCGTATCCGGACGTATTTCCGTTCGTCAATGGGAAGACCAGAACGGTCAGAAACGCTGGACAACGGAAGTTGTTGTTGACGATCAGTATTTTGCTGAAAGCAAGGCATCTTTTGAATCAGGCCAGCAAAACAGAAACGCGTCCTCAAGCCCTGCCGCGAATTATCCGTCCCAACAAGAGCCTGACGGCTTTTATGCCATTGATGAGAGTATAGACGATGAAGATTTACCATTTTAACTTTTGATTAAGGAGGTTTGTCAAATGATTCAAAAAAAGCGCGGCCGCCGGAAAAAGCGGGTTTGCATTTTTTGTTCCGATAAAATAAATAATATTGATTATAAAGACATCGGAAAACTTAGAAAATATGTTTCCGAAAGAGGTAAAATTCTTCCAAGAAGAATTACCGGAAATTGCGCAAAGCACCAGAGAGCCTTAACTGTTGCCATTAAACGGGCTAGACATATCGCTCTTCTTGCTTATACACAGGACTAACATTTTGCGGCGGTCAGAAAATTTCTGATTGCCGCTTAATTTATAATGAGGTTGTTATGATATTTCAGTACGGCGAAAAAGAAATTAATTATTTAAAGAAAAAAGATAAAAAATTGGGGATTGCTATAGACAGAATCGGATTTATTGAAAGGGAAGTGAACCCAGACCCCTTCTCTTCTCTTGTAGAAAGCGTCGTCAGCCAACAGATTTCAGGCAAGGCTGCCGAAACGGTTTTGAAGCGGATCACGGAAAAATGGGACATAACGAACCCAAAAAGCCTTTTTGATGCCGATGTTGAAGATATCCAGAAATACGGCATAAGCATGAGAAAATCTCAGTATATAAAGAATATTGCAGAAGCTGCCGTTAACGGAGAGGTTGATTTCTCCTTATTCCCTCAGATGAGCGATGAAGAAATTATTAATAAGCTTGTGAAAATAAAAGGCGTTGGTGTCTGGACTGCTGAAATGATACTGATTTTTTCCCTTCAAAGACCTGACGTAATTAGCTACGGAGATTTGGCTATTCGCAGAGGGATGATAAATTTATACGGTTTGGATGAAATTACAAAGGAAAAATTTCTGAAGTATAAAAAG
>CAYLSP010000205.1:0-3445 GCA_964385935.1 uncultured Defluviitaleaceae bacterium | reverse complement strand
GAACGATTGTAACAAGGAGGGCAATTTCTTGAAGGACTACATAGAGGAGAGGGCCATAGAAGTTGCGAACTTTATCATCAGTGAGAGTGCAACGGTGCGAGAAACCGCCAAAAAATTTGGCATATCAAAATCTACAGTACATAAGGATGTCACGGAAAGACTTACCAAAATTAACCCAAAACTTGCGGTTGAGGCGCGAAGGGTTTTGGAAGTTAATAAGTCTGAAAGACACATAAGAGGAGGCCTTGCCACAAAGGAAAAATACATGTCATTAACCGGGAATCACCCCCGTGGAATAGGAAACAAAAAGATGTAATCAATAACAAAGCAATATCCACCCCCACAAAAAACCCGCTAAGGCGGGTTTTTATTTTACACTTCAATACTTATTAGGTTATCCTTTCGCGCAAGCAAACATGGTTACAAAGGAAACTCGGTCAAATAAAATCTATTGAAATAAAAAATCACAAATTAGTCACAAAATATTTTAAAATAGTATTGCAATTATTTAATGGATGTGATATGATGAGTAAGTCATAAATATTATATAGATTCGAGATAAAATTAGTACATTATAAACAAATAAAAGAACGTTATTTTGTGCTATTAATTTACAAATCAGTACATTTTTTCTCAAATCAGTATAATTTCTTTGTTACCATTTATGTTTTAAAATTGTATATATATACATAACTATACGATATTTGCCAGGTTGCACGAATTGCCTCCCGGCAAGAAAATTAAGGCGATATACTCCATTATCCAAAGATTAAAGACACTTAGAAATGAATATTTTATCTAAATCAATTCATACAGTTGGCCTCTATCTAATACATTAGATAGGGTAAATCCAGCAAATCTTGTTGCAACGGCTACCTTGCAGGATTACAAACCGCTTACAAAACCCTCTGTGCAAGGTTTAAATGAAAAATTTGTTTAATTTTCCGCCGTATGCATGGACGCATTTTGTTTGCTTGTCTGTGCGCTATGTAGTGTCCCCCGCGTCCACCGCCAAGTTTATCAGAAGCTTCTGGCTTCAAACTGACGGCGTGACTTACCATATAATGGTTGACCCACGAATCCGATTTATTCTTCTGAGCGTCGCGAACTCCTCGGAGTTTCGGTGGTTCAATCTATAAAAAATTGCTGCGGATGAGAAAAGAAATATTATCTCTCCATGGAAATTTCCGTGAAGACATATTTAACTTCAAATTCTTATTCTGACAGCTTGGAATTGGCGGAAACAGATACGGCTGATGCCGTAACCCCCGCAGGAATTTTCTTATAGTAGGAGGTGTTGGATTAGGTAGGCAGCGTTTGGTAAGAGTCGGGAGGTTATTTGACTAACAAAGTTTACGCAAAAAAATTTATTTTTTAGGAGGAGAGATAATATGAAAAAGCTTCTTTCAGCAGTCTTAGTGATGGCTATGCTTCTGTCCCCAGCTGTTCCGGCATTTGCCAAAGCAGCGCAAGAACAGGAAATAAGCAAAGTTGTTCAAGTTACAGTTGAAGGCATAGAAAATTACCAAAAAGTAATTGACACAGGCCTTGACGTACTTGATTACGAGTATGACGGAGATACTTTCTTTATTTACGTACTTGCCCATTATAATTCAGAAATTGATTTATTAACTAAAAACGGCTATGATTGCTCAATAGTTAACGAACAGGCAACTAACGAATATCAGTGGGCTGGCTACAAATATGAAACAGCTACCGGTTTCTCTGCTTTGTCTGATCCAATTAATGGTATTGGCGGCGGCGGTAACTCTTATAACAATCCATGGGTAACTCCTGGAACAAAAGTTAATCCAGATGCAATGTTCGATCCTACAGGCGTTGCTTTTGACGATTACTACGGCTATCCACAGCGTCTTGGCTACAGAACAGTTACAGAATACTATGCTGAAATGAACTATCTTGCAAAAGCATATCCTAATTTAGTTAAATTACGCACAGTTGTAGATCCAGAATCTCCAACAGGCGATATTTGCAGATCATGGCAGGGTCTCCCTTTAGTTTTCATGGAAATCTGTGACAAACCGGGCGTTGAAGACGGAAGACCTGAAACTATGCAAATAGCAGGTACACATGCAAGAGAATGGCCCAGTAACGAACTTACAATGAACTTAGCTTGGTATCTCGTAGCTAACTACGGAAAAGACACCAAAATCGGTAAAGAAGTTACAGAACTTCTTAACACAACCAGAATTTGGCTCCTTCCACAGCACAATCCGGACGGCGTACATTGGGATCAGACACATGCATCTGGCAATCAGCGTATGAACATGAGACCTTTAGATACCAGCAAACCGGTAGTTGATAATGGTAATAACACAAGAAGCAACTATAACGGCGTTGACTTAAACAGAAACTGGCCTTATCGTTGGGGTTCTAACGGCGGTTCCTCCACTAATCCTGCAACTGGAACAACAGTTGAAACCACTTACCGTGGTCTTTACCCCAACAGTGAACCTGAAAACAGAGCTGTTGCAGGTCTTGTAAAAACTCGTCAGATCGTTACTGATAAAGCCGGACACACTTTCGGCGGTATGGTAATCTATCCTTGGGCTAACAAAAAAGGTCTTGCTGTAACAGGCACAATGAACTTTGAAGATTTAGGCCGTCAGATAGCAGATTACAACCTCTATCATAACTTCTATGAGCGCGTTATCTACTCACAGAGTGGTGAAGGTCAAGACTACCTCTATGGCGCATTCAGATCTTTAGGTTTCACATTTGAAATGGGCTTTAACTATAGCAAAGCAAGTCAGGTTCACTTTGTTCCTCCATACTTTGGAGAATTATTCCACCTTGCTTATGCTCCTTATAGTGACAAGAACCCTCACATGGGTCAGAGAAAAATTCCTCTTCTGTACTCCTCTGTTGCTGCAATTTCCGGCACAGTAATTAAACAGGACGTTACAGCTCCTGTAGCATTCTTGGTTCATGAAGATGGTTTTGTAACAGGTATCACTAAATACGTTTACTATGCAACAACTACTGCTATTAATGCTAAATTACTTGCAGATAAAGATTTTGTAAAAGGCAAAATTCTTGTGGCTTACCGTGCACAAAACAGCGTAGAAGAAGCTGCTGTTGTTAAACTTGCTCAAGATAATGGCGCAGTTGGCGTTATCCTTGGTGGTATGATGGCAGAAGGCGCAGACAGCAACCATACAGTTTACACTCCATCTCTTAGCGGCGCAGTTGCTGAACAGGTTACTATCCCGGTTGCAGGTACTGTAAGATCTTACTTAAGAGAGTTCCATGAGTTTGTTCAAGCTAACCCTGATAAAAACACTCTGACTCTTAAATCAACTCAAGAATTATACAACAGCCAGATGCTTGAATGGGAAAGAAATATTGGTGCATACATGCTTATGATGGGCTGGGCTAAAGAATATGCCGGCCAGATCAGAGGTTCAATTACAGACGAAAACGG
>CAYLSP010000204.1:0-3450 GCA_964385935.1 uncultured Defluviitaleaceae bacterium | reverse complement strand
CAGTTGATACCAAAGGTGTCTCTGGTGCGCCATTCTTTAGGGATAAATATCATTCTGGTATCAATTCCCATGCCGCCGTCTTCACCGTAACTGCCTGTAGATCGGATGTTGAAGGTTTTGGTTTCGCCCGGTAAAATAGTTTCAATTTCGTTATCTTTAATCCATCCCATACGGAATTTACGCCAAATAGGCAAGTCTGGCGAGGCTGTAGTCATGCTGCTGCCCATTACGCCCCATGTGCCGACACCGCTGGCAGAGGTTTCTCCGTTATTAGTTCCCATCCAGCCATATGAATAGTCGTCAATGATTCCCATACCGTGTGTAAATTCGTGCATTGATGTGGTGGCTGCGCCTCTGGGACTGTTTCCTCCGTCGTAGCTCCAAATTCCTTTAACGCCAAAGACACCGCTGCCCACTATACGGCCGCCCTTAGTTTTTACGCCCGGCTCATGACGATATTCACTGTCACGCTGTAAGAGAGCTTGGTCATTATAGGAAAAAGATGTATCCAAGCCTGATCCACCCTGTAAACCTGAGCGGTAGCCGTGAGTGTTATAAGGGAATATGGTGTAAACAAAGTCAATATCCTCAATGTCTAAATCTGGTATTTCGCGGTATGCCGCATCAATGGCAGCCTGATGCACTCTGGCGAATTGGCGGTAGTCCTCACAATCAGCGGGGCCTTGAACAGCATATTCCATCATAGGTCCATCAATAGTGAACCAAGGCCAGTAATCATTTTCAGGGTCTTCCACAGCCAATGAGTTAAGGCATACCACCTCAACATCACATTGCCCCATGGACATTTCTTCCACCAGTTGAACCAGTCCTTTGTATTCCTGAGCTGCTGTGCCGTTCCATTCAAACTTGTTGCTGGCTTTTAAGCCGTCTGAACCATAGAAAATTGCGTTTACATGAGTTTCAGGATGAGTTAAGTCAAAGGTTGAGTTATATTGTGTAAAAATGTTTTTTTGGAGTCCGTATGTAATAGGTATGTCACCTTTGCAGTCATTAAAGTCAACAGCTATTGCATAAATCTTAATTTTCTCCTTATTCACAGGGGCAAATAAAGTTCCGCCCTTTGCAAAAAATGGGTCAACTACGCCGTTAGTCATAATCTCGTTTTCACCGTACTGTTGTATAGTGACTGCGTTTTCACTAATGTACTCGTGAGCGCTAGGTGAATCAATAACAAATTTTCGGGCTAAATTCCCATCTGCCTCACCGGCAAAAGCTAACTGCGCTGAGCCAAGCACAAGTGTCATTGTAAGAAATAGCGTTATTAGTTTTTTCACATAAACCCCTCCAGTTCTTCTTTTCTTTTTTAATTTACCTCTCCGATCCCTTAAAGACTTTATTCATTCGCCTCACTTTCTTTACAAAAACAGGATTACAATAACGTTTCAAGTTAACCAAATGTCAAATATGTAATAAAATATCACTGATAATTAAGTAATGTATATGGATATTAAACACATATTTGCCTTATTCTTTAGTATTTCAAATTAACTCTAACATAAATTCCACTAAATATCAACATCATTTTGTACAATTTGCAGAATCAAAGAATCCTTCCTATTATATACAACTTTTAAGTTCTAGCAGCTGATAGCATAATAAATGGCTCTACTTGACTTAGTGTTATGTCAGTGATATATTTAATCGGTAATGGGGATAATATTTTCTTAGAGAGCTTCAGAAAATTTTTAATACAGTTTTCGGTTGCTACTCGCTGACGAATGGAGGATTTTCAGTATGAAAAGAGGTTTTTTTAAGAAAGCAGCCGCACTGATATTGCCGATAGCTATGATTTTCTCTCAGTTTACGTACATTTACGCAATACCAAAAGATAGACTCAGCGTTGAACAACTGATGGCTAATACCGGAGAGACTATAACAAGAGGGGAATTTTCCCTGCTTGTTAACACTATGTTAGAACTAACAGGACCTGATGGTGAAAAATTCGCGGACGTACCTTCAAGCCACCCATACGCAGCCGATCTTTTGTGCGCTAAAAATAACGGATATTTAACAGGGGACGGAAAAGGCAATGTTAATCCGGACGGTATATTATCTGGCGCAGAGGCCGCTGTTATTGTTAATAGATTATTGGGATTTGACGCATCTAAAGTGCCTTTGGAAAAAGGTCTGCAAACTCCCGGCTGGGCGGTGCCCTCAGCCTCCGTTCTTCTTGATTTGGAAATGATAAGCGAGGAAATTATTTCTCAAAAAGAATTGAGAGTTGGCGACGCAGTAAAATTTTTGTTAGCTCTATCAAATGCTAAAATGTTTCCCGGAAGTCCCTATGAACTTAAACAAAAGAGCTTAAAGGATGACTTTTTCGCATATACGAACCGTCAGTATTTAGCAACAGCGGAAATAGTGCCTGGCTATGCATACGCTATGACCTTCACAGACGTAGGCATACTGGCACAAACTCAACAATCCGAAATCTTAAACGATATCTTAAATTCTAAGAACTTAGCAAAAGGTTCGGATGAATGGAAAATTAATGAATTGTTCTATATGTACTTAGATAATGATACAAGAACAAAGTCAATTTCCCGATTAATAGAAAATTTCAATGAAATCCGGGCGCTGTCCACAATTGAAGAGTTGCTGGGACTTTACAAAAAATATGTAACAATGTACAATTTTCAGCCTTTTTACAATATATCAACCGTCAGTGATTCTAAAGTGGACGCAACAAAGTTTGCGATTATTTTAACACCTTCTGGATATGATTTGGGTTCAAGGGATTTCTATGTTGATTCCGATTCAAACAAACCTATGCAAGAAGCTTATAAAGCCTATATAGGGAAATTGTTAAATTATATAGGAGAGACGGAGAATATTCCTGAACGCGTAAACGCCATTTACGAAATAGAAAAAACGAGAGCCTTGAAGGACATGCCTGTAGAATATTATATGGATCCCAACACCATGTTTAAACCTATTACATGGGAAGAAGCCCTTAATATGACAAAAACTACGGGATCCTTAACCATGGATCAGGAGCTTTATAACATAATTAAAGACTTTAATATTTATTGCCCTAACCCCGATATCATTAAATATGCAGAAAGCCTGTATGTTGAGAAAAATTTGCAGGCATTAAAAGATTCTTTGCTCATTGGCTTTCTGTCTATGAATTCTTCTGTGTTGGGCGACGATTTATCTGATTTATCTAATGAATTGAATCAGGTAATAACTGGACAGCATGTAGAGAAAATCCCTGTTTCTGTAAGAGCCCAATACTTTGTAACATCTATGATGTACCCCGTCTTTTCCCGCCTTTATGCGGAAAAATTCTGCTCTGAAAAGGTCAAGAGTGACGTTACTGACATCGTTGAAATAATTCGCGAAAAATATTGTGAGAGAATTAAGGCACTTGACTGGATGGGTGACGAAACAAAAGATAGAGCTATTACAAAGCTTAATGCGATAAAG
>CAYLSP010000203.1:0-3464 GCA_964385935.1 uncultured Defluviitaleaceae bacterium | reverse complement strand
AATAACCAATTCAATGAAAGAGAAAGGATAAGCTATGCGATTATTTATTGCAATAAACTTTGATGATGAAGTTAAAAAATATTTAAAATCTGTGCAGGCAGACGTGAAAAACATCAGCAGCGGAGGTAATTTTTCTCATGAAGAAAATTTGCACCTTACGCTTGTTTTTCTTGGTGAGGTTGCGCCCGGTAGAGTTAATCAGATTGAGCAGGCTATGAACTCTGTACATTCCCTGCCGTTTGAGTTAGTAATGGGCGGCGTAGGAAGTTTCAAGCGTGGGACTGGGGATATTATTTGGGTTGGCGTAAAGCCCAATAAAATCTTGGCAGATATTTACAAACAGTTATGTAACTCCTTAAATAACAGTGGTTTTGTCATTGAAAGCTGCGATTACAAGCCTCATTTAACTCTTGCCCGAGAGGTTGTTTTAACAGACAGCATTAAATCGGTGTCCGCACCAAATATTGCCACCACAGTAAACAAAATCAGCCTTATGAAATCGGAACGGCTTGGAGGCAAACTTGTCTACACAGAAATTTATGCAAAGGAGCTTAAATAATGAAATCCTGTAGAAAAGAATTAACCTTCAACACGGATACAAGACGTGCATTTATTAACATTACACCACAAGTTGAAGCAGCGCTTAAAGAAAGCGGAATACAAGAAGGTCTCATTCTTATAAACGCTATGAATATCACTGCCAGCGTCTTCATTAACGATAATGAAAGCGGGCTGCACAGGGACTTTGAACGTTGGCTTGAGAAATTAGCACCTGAAAAACCATATTCCCAATATGGTCACAACGGCTATGAAGATAACGCGGACGCGCACCTGAAGAGGACTATTATGGGGCGTGAGGCTGTTGTTGCCGTTACAAAGGGCAACTTGGATTTCGGAACATGGGAACAAATTTTCTACGGTGAATTTGACGGCAGACGTAAAAAGCGAGTGCTTGTAAAAATTATTGGGGATTAAGTGAAGGACATTACGCTACTTTAAAATCAGCGGAAAACTAATCCCCGCTTCAAAGACTTTCCCCCGAACATTGATACTAAGCGCGCCATCATAACGCTCCAAAATCTGGCGTGCGGAGGCAAGACCAACCCCCTTCCCTACCCTCTGCCTTGCCGGAAAGAAGCCTATTCTCCTGTTTTTTCAAACGCCGTCAAAGCTGTTTTCAATCAGCATAAAAGGCATTTGCCCTGCGACCTTGCTGTTGATATATACAAAGCGGTTTCCCTCACAAATACGCAAACAAGCTTCCACTGCATTTTCTAGCAAATTTCCCAAAACCGTACACAGTTCTACGTCACTTGTTGGCATGTTCTCGGGCAGAGAAAAATTAAAGCGTATATCTATGCCTTGCTCCTTTGAAACGGCGTAATAATAACGAAGTAGCGCATCTGCGGCAAGATTTTCACAAAAAGATATGTGGGGAATACTGGCTGTCAGGTTTTGGGACACCTGTGACAAATAGTCCCGCACAGCTCCGGCGTTCACTTTTTCTGCTATGGAGTCCAAAGCCACCATATGCTACCTAAAGTCGTGGACAATACGGCGGTTTTCCTTCGCCCTATCTGAAAGCTGCTTAGAATACTCAACTGCATAGCAAGCTGGCGACTTACTTGGCGATGTTCCTCAGCAAAAGCAAGGCTGTAAGAATATGACCGAACTAAATCACGCCATATAATATATCCCGCCGCGAATACCATAGCAATACTGCCCCATTCAGAAAACCAACCGCCTGTCACCGGCTCATACATAGGCCAGATTCGGTCGCAGACAATAGCTACGGCAAAGAAAACAGCGGCATAAAGTTACGGCGCATCATAACTGCTTTTCACCTTAACAGAGCGCCATGCCGTGATAATTAAATAGGCAGCAACAGCGGCTTTGTACCAAAATACAAACGACGAAAAGCTCTGCATGACCCATAACTGAAGAAGGGCAGAAAACAGACCGTAGCACAGAGATACAAGACAGAATACACCCGCCGCAATTTCAGATATTCTTGCCGCTAGTTCCTTCACATCACAAATGCGGTTGCTGACAATAACGGTAAGGAAGATAACTAAGTACACACTGGCTATTTCTAATCCGTACCAAGGAAAAACAGGCAGAGCAAATGCTGTATGAACAATCGTATAACAAGTAGAACCCAGCATAGCGGAGCAGAGAAACGCATACAGCAGTGTGTTTTTTTCTTTCATCCTCAAACCTAAATATAGAGCAAGCATTGCTACAATGAGAGCTACTATGTCTAGGGCGACGGCAGCTATAAAAAAGAAAATGAGGATTTTATTATGGAAAATGTTGTTGTTATTTTACATACCCTAAAGGGACAAGGATATCATGCACGATTTTTACCACTTCCTGTGTATGATCCGACTTCTTTCCATTTTTCATAAACAATGTCGCCCAACCGTCAGTCACGGCGTCTAGAGCCATTCCTTTGCCAATCCTGACATGCCATCCGCAAGAACCGCTACTGAGATCATCCCTGTTCCTAATGTAATTTGAATGGCTTGCACTCCGTCTCCGGGGAATTTAATCAGTTTACCTAAGCCCTGTGTAGCTATTTCTGGGGTGCCACAAGGATATTTGGCATCCTTAATTAGCTCATACAATTCTTCCAAAGTCAGTTTCTTTTGCAATCTCATCGTCTTAAAGGAGTCCATGCCCAACATTTTACCAATCCCCATAATAGTCCCCCCTTTATAACAATATTTTAAGCATTTATACTAATCGTATTTTAGGCTATTCTAAACAAATTTCAAAAATGCCAGATACAGCATATTTTGAAATTCGCTTAGAATGCTTCAAACTAGGATTAGAATATGGGTTATTTATTCTTTTGCAGAATTCCAAAGCTCTGCAGCGATCTGGAAGGCAGTAGTTGCATCTTCCATCTTTGAAGTAGACAGATCCTCATCACCGGCATTATAAGGGTCAATTGATTCCGCAACCAATTTCATGCTTGCGATGACGGATGTGACAGCCGCTGTTATATTGGTGTGAGATTCTTCATAAGTAGCCGGAACAGACGGAGTCATAGCGAACAAATTTTCTGCTGCAGTGGTAGCACTCTTATACATTTTGACGTAGGCATCAATCCATTCCTGGCTTCCGTCATATGATGGAATCATCTGATCCAAGAGAACAACGAATTCATCGAAACTAGTCATGAACTCACCCATTTTCTCGCTGTACTCTTCATCGATCATACAGGCATTTCCAGTAGGAGGAGCCTTGTCTTCATCGTTATCTTCTGCGTTATCTGTAACAGCATTGTTTGAGTATTATTTGGTGTCTTAGCATCGCTTGAGCCACCACATGCAGCCATTGAGAAAGTTAAAGTTACCGCTAATAGAATTAAAAATATCTTTTTCATAAATTCTCCTTTATATAATTAGGGCGTGTTCCTACTAGCGAAAGATGACAAAAAGTGGTAAACTATCCTCATG
>CAYLSP010000202.1:0-3514 GCA_964385935.1 uncultured Defluviitaleaceae bacterium | reverse complement strand
AGGACGTATAGCCAAAGCCATTAGAAGCGTTGTTAAAGCCGCAGCTATTCATAATAACAAAAAAGTAACGGTTGAAATTGTTCAATAAGTACTGATGACTTGGGCGGACATTTTGTCTGCCCGGTTCTTACTTTCGGAGGTTAAATTGGGATACTTTGAAGTTGGAAAAATTGTTAATACACAAGGAGTAAGGGGTGACGTTAGAGTTGTCCCCATGACCGACAATATTGAGCGGTTCGAGCTCCTTGATTCAATATTGGTTGAGACTGCAAAAGGGCTAAAATCCTTTGATATAGAGCGGGTTTGGTATCACAAGCAGTTCGTTATCTTAAAATTTAAGGGTATTGACGACATGACCGCCGCCGAAACTCTTAAAACATCTGTTCTTAAAATTGATGAAAAAGACGCTATACCTCTTTCTGAGGGCGAATACTTTCTTCGCGATTTATACGGCATGAAAGTTTTTTCGGATCAGGGAGAGGAAGTCGGTGAAATTATAGAGGTTATTTTATCTAAGGCTAACGATGTCTATGTTGTGGAGGATGAAAAATCCAAGTCGGGAAGGCTTCTTATTCCTGCAACTAAGGAGTTTGTTCTGTCGGTAGATGTTGCTGAAAATAAAATGACGGTTCATATTATGGAAGGGCTCAGGGATTTAAAATGAACTTTCATGTGCTTTCCATTTTTCCTGAAAACGTTCATAACGGCCTTTATTACAGCATGATAGAAAAGGCTATAAGAAAAAATATTATTACCCTGAACTGCGTTGATATAAGGGATTTCTCAACAACAAAGCACAGAACCGTGGACGATTATCCATACGGCGGCGGCGAAGGCATGATTATGAAAGCACCGCCCATTTTTGATGCCTATAAATCCCTTGATCTTACTTCTCCTCATAAAGTTATTTTCATGTCTCCACAGGGCAAAACCTTTAACCAGAAAATGGCCGTTGAGCTTTCTCGTGAAGAGAACCTTGTTTTTTTGTGCGGACATTATGAAGGGGTTGACGAGCGCATTGTTTCTGAAATCGTTACGGACGAAATCTCTGTAGGTGACTTCGTTTTGACTGGAGGGGAACTTGCGGCAATGGTTGTGATTGATGCCATAACAAGACTTTTGCCGGGGGTTTTATGCTCTGAGACTGCCTTTGAGAACGAAAGCTTTTTCTCAGGGCTTCTTGAATATCCACAATATACAAGACCCTATGAATTTAACGGAAAGACAGTGCCTGAAATTCTTCTTTCAGGACACCACGAAAATATTAATAAATGGCGTATGGAACAGAGCATTGCCAGAACCAAGGCAAAACGCCCTGATTTATATTTAGCATATGAACAAGAGGCCGAAAATGATAAATGTTAAAAAAGTTGCCGCAACTACCTTGGGCTGTAAAGTTAATTATTACGACACGGAAGCCATTCTTGAAGCCTTTTTAAAAAAAGGCTACGAAATAGTGAGCTTTGATGAATTTGCTCACGTATATATTATTAATACCTGTACGGTCACAAATATAGGTGATAAAAAGTCGCGTCAGATGATTAGAAGGGCGAAGGTGACTAATCCCGATGCTATTATTTGTGCAACGGGCTGTTATGCTCAGGTTGCTCCTGACGAAGTTCAGAAAATTGAAGGCGTTAATATTTGCTGGGGCATAAAGGACAGGGCGAAGCTTGTTGATGTGGTTGAAAAAAAGTTTGCATCAACTGAAAGCGGTTTTGAAAACCCTGTTTCATACGTTGAGGATATTTCAAAAGAAAATATCTTTGAACCTCTTTCGGTCAGCCAGATGAAGAACCGCCACCGCGCCTACCTTAAAATTCAGGAAGGATGCGACATGTTTTGCTCCTATTGCATAATTCCATATGCCAGGGGCAGGGTAAGAAGCCGAAATCCTGAGGATATTGTTGCCGAAGCTACAAGACTTTCTGATTCCGGATATAAAGAAATTGTTTTAACAGGTATTCATGTGGCATCTTATGGGAAAGATTTTAATAAACAGGACTCAGATATAACTTTGATGGATGTTATAAAGAAATGCCATGACATAGACGGGATAAAAAGGATCAGGTTAAGTTCCATTGAACCAAATGTGATAGAAGAAGAGTTTATTAAAAATGTAAAATCTCTTGATAAACTATGCCCCCATTTTCATCTTTCACTTCAATCAGGCTGTGATAAAACCTTAAAGGCCATGAACAGAAAATATACGTCCGCTCAGTATGAAAAGGCAGCAAGCCTTTTAAGAGAAAATTTAAATGGCGTTTCAATCACAACGGATATGATAGTGGGTTTTCCAGGGGAAAGCGACGAGGATTTTATGGAAAGCGTAAAATTTGCCGAAAAAATTAGTTTTTATATGATTCATGTTTTTCCCTATTCAAAAAAAGCAGGAACACCTGCGGCAAAAATGCCGAATCAGCTTGACCGGAAAACAAAAACTGAGAGAAGCAAAATTCTCCTTGATTTAAGCCATAGAATGCAGATGGATTTTATGAAAAAATTTATTGGTAAACCCCTTTCTGTTTTATTTGAAGACGAAGTTTCAAATGGTGTATTTATGGGGCAAAGTGAAAATTATATTCCTGTTATGAAAACTGGACAGTCACTTGGAAATAAAATTCTGGAAGTTGTACCTAAAAAAATTCTTAATGATAGTGAGCCATGCCTTATATGCGATTAATTTCAAGAAAATGCTAAAAAATTGTTTGCATATTTTTCTAAACTGTATTATCATAGACCTATGTGACTAAGAATTTATAGAAGAACTTATTGAATACAGGTTCTGATATTATGTAAGGCAAAAATTGGAGAGTGGTTTGAATGAACGGAAATTTATCAGAAACCCAAAAGCTCATTAATCTTGATAAGGAACTGACCCAAAACGCCGCTAGCCAGGCTAAAGACGTTATTTTGCTGGTTCAGTCGGCTCTTAATGAAAAGGGCTATGACCCCGTTAACCAGATTGTAGGGTATATCCTTTCAGGCGACCCAACCTACATTACAGGCCATAAAAATGCTAGGAACGTCATTGGGAAAATTGAGCGGGACGAGCTTTTAGAGGAGATAGTTACTTTTTATCTGGAGAATCTGAAATAATGAGGTTCATAGGCCTTGATTTCGGAGAAAAAACTATCGGCGTGTCCGTTTCTGATGCTCTGGGGCTGACTTCTACAGGCATATGTGTTATAAGGCGTAAAACACCCCATTTGCTGGACGAATCTATAGCCAAAATCAGCGAAATTATGAAGGAATACGGCGCGGATACAATTATTTTGGGCTATCCAAAAAATATGAACAACACCGAAGGGCCTAAGTGCGCCGCTGTAAAATCATTTCAGGCGCGGCTCAATAAGAAATTGCCAGATATTCCTGTTATTTTAGAGGATGAACGACTATCAACTGTTGCGGCGGAGAGAGTTCTTATTGAAGCGGATTTGTCTAGGGCGAAAAGAAAAGATATTATAGATAAAATGGCGGCTGTTTATATATTACAGGGCTATTTGGATAAAAT
>CAYLSP010000201.1:0-3523 GCA_964385935.1 uncultured Defluviitaleaceae bacterium | reverse complement strand
GGCTAACATCTGCTATTATCATTCAAAGGGCAATAGCGAAACGAAAATGCCCGACTACCTGCGTCTGGCACAAAGAGAAAGAGTTATAATAGCAAAGCTAAGCGCGATTTTATGCATTGCCGATTCCCTCGACAGAAGTCACCGTCAGAAGTTTGAGGATATAGCCGTTAAAGTTACCGATGAAAAAATAATAATAACCGTCCAGTCCGACATGAATACTGAACTTGAAGAATGGTATTTTGACTCAAAAGCCGATTTCTTTGAAGAAGTATTCGGGATTAAGGCTGTTCTGTTTGTAAAGAAGGTGCTTTTATGAAAAAGGAAAAGGATAAAGAAAAAGAAGGCCAGAAAACAAAGGAGCAGCCACTGTCTCTGGATAGCCCCAGCCTTTATTTAAACAGAGAACTTAGCTGGCTTGAATTTAATGAGCGGGTTTTAGAAGAGGCTCAGGACAAAACAAATCCCATCCTTGAACGGCTAAAATTTTTGGCGATAACTGCGTCTAATATGGACGAATTTTTCATGGTTCGGGTATCTAACTTAATGGATCAGGAGGAAGCGGAGGTAAAAATAAAGGACGCTTCGGGACTTACGCCCATTGAACAGCTAGCAGAAATTTCAAAAAAAGTCCATAAAATCGTGTATAAGCAGTATAACTGCCTAAATCGTTCCATTCTGACACAGCTTGGAAAACACGGGATTTTCATATGCGAGTATAGCGACCTTCAAAAGGAACAGAAGGAATATGTCTATAACTATTTCAGACATACGATCTATCCCATACTGACCCCTATGGCAATCGACCAAGGGCGACCATTCCCGTTTCTGGCAAACAGGTCACTTAACCTGATTGTGTCCCTTGACAACACAGACGACGAACTGTTTGCCGTAATTCAGGTTCCGTCTGTAATACCACGGTATATTGAACTGCCTCTAAACCAAGAAGGAAAACGGCAAATAATCCTTTTAGAAGACATAATAAAAGAATTTTGCCAAGAGGTCTTTACAGGATACAAGGTTTCGGAAAGCTACGCATTTAGGATTACGAGAAATTTCGATCTAGAAATAGACGAAGAAGACACGGACGACCTCCTATTTGAAATTGAGCGTAGTATAAAGAAAAGAAAATGGGGCGAACCCGTCCGTCTTGAAATAGAGAAGAACATGTCCCCTGAGCTAAAGAACTTTTTAGAAGAAGCTCTCGAAATTGGCGAGCGGGATATTTATGAAATATCAGGCCCGCTTGACCTGACCCTTTTCTTTCAAATAAGCGGACTTAAAGGCTGCGACCATTTAAGAAATAAACCCCTTGTGCCACAACCAGCGACAGGGTTTATCAACAAAGACATTTTCGAGGCTATAAAAGAAGACGACATACTTGTTAACCACCCCTATGAATCCTTTGACTGCGTATTGGATTTTGTAAGGCGTGCAGCAATTGACCCAAAGGTTCTTGCGATAAAACAGACGCTTTACAGGGTTTCAGGCGACTCACCTATTGTTAATGCCCTAATTCAAGCCGCCGAGAACGGAAAACAGGTGACAGTCTTAGTTGAATTAAAGGCGCGCTTTGACGAGGAAAATAATATTCTGTGGGCAAAAAAGCTTGAAAAATCAGGCTGTCATGTTGTCTATGGTCTTGTTGGCTTGAAAACTCATTGCAAAATCTGCCTTGTTGTACGCAAAGAGGAAGACGGAATTTTGCGGTATGTCCACCTTGGAACAGGGAATTATAACGACTCCACCGCGAAAATTTATACAGATCATGGTCTTTTCACGTGCAAAGAGACTTTCGGCAGGGATATATCGGGACTGCTGAACGTTTTGACTGGATATTCCAGAAATTTGTCATGGAATAAAATTGCCGTTGCGCCAACGTCTCTGCGCTCAACATTTTTAAAACTCATAGAGACTGAAACGGAAAACGCCGCTTTAGGCCGTCCGTCAGGAATCATTGCCAAAATGAATTCGCTGGTTGACACCGGGATAATTCAGGCTCTTTATAAAGCGTCTATGGCGGGAGTTGAAATAAAGCTTATTGTAAGGGGAATTTGCTGTTTAAAATCGGGTGTTCCAGGTATTTCTGAAAATATAACCGTTGTCAGCATTGTTGACAGGTTTTTGGAGCACAGCCGAATTTTCTATTTTGAAAACAACAATGACCCAAAAGTCTTTTTGTCAAGTGCTGACTGGATGCCCAGAAATCTTGATAGGCGTGTTGAAGTGGCGTTTCCCATAGACGACCAAAATTTGAAGGAAAGGCTTATTGAAACCCTTAGGATAACCCTTTCAGACACCGTTAAATTAAGGGTTCAAAACCCCGACGGAACCTATTCAAGAGTTGACAAGAGAGGTAAGGAACACCTCCACTCACAGCTAAAATTCTATGAACTTGCCTGTGAGAGGTATAGTGAAGCGTTAGAAGTTCCTGTTTCTGAAAAGTTCCGGCCGATCTTGGCATATGAATCAATAGACGATGAGGAAGACGAGGAAGATTTTTAGAGAAGAGGTTAGATTTTGCTTATTAAAAATGGGTTAGTGATTGACCCCAAAAATAATTATTGTAAGAAATCAGATTTACTGATTAAAGACGGAAAAATCCAAGAAATTGGCGAAAGCCTTGATGTAAATGATGATGTTATAGACGCGGAAGGAATGTGGGTATGTCCCGGTTTTATTGACCTTCACGTACATTTGCGTGATCCCGGTCAAACTCATAAGGAGGACATTTTTTCCGGAAGTAGAGCAGCGGCTGTCGGAGGTTTCACTACAATTTGCTGTATGCCAAACACAACGCCCGTTATTGATAATGCCGAACAGGTCTCTTACGTTAGAAAAACAGCCGAAAGAGATTCGGTTATAAACATTCTGCCCATAGGCTCTATTACTAAGGGTCAGAAGGGCGAGGAACTTGCGGATATTGAAGAAATGGTGAAGGCGGGCATTTGCGCGATAAGCGAGGACGGAAAAACCGTTAGAAATACACTGCTTTTAAAAGAAGCCTTCAAAATTGCCAAAAAGCTGAATATCCCCATACTTTCTCATTGCGAGGATATAGATTTAGTAAACGGCGGTTGTATGAATGATGGCGAAGCTTCAAGAAAATTGGGGCTTAAAGGGATTTCAAATGATTCGGAGGATGTTATAATAGCCAGAGATATTGCCCTCGCTAAGTCAACCGGGGCGCGGCTTCATATCTGCCATGTAAGCACCGGCTACGGCGCGGCTTTGACAGAATGCGCTAAAAGGAGGGGAATTTCCGTCACGTCGGAAGCAACTCCGCACCATTTTACATTGTCCGACGAAGCCTTGACAACGCCTGACACGAATTATAAAATGAACCCGCCGCTGAGATCGAGAGAGGACATGATTGCTATAAGAAATTCTGTCAAAAACGGCATAATTGACGCAATTGCGACAGATCACGCCCCACATGCCGCTGATGAGAAAGCGAAGGAGTTTGAATCCGCACCGTTTGGGATTACCGGACTTGAAACGGCTTTTCCTCTTTCTTATTCCGCCT
>CAYLSP010000200.1:0-3534 GCA_964385935.1 uncultured Defluviitaleaceae bacterium | reverse complement strand
ACGGGAAGATTAAAATTTATCGGATCAACCACCTTTGATGAATATAAAAAATATTTTGAAAAGGATGCCGCCATGTCAAGGCGGTTTCAAAAAATTGACGTTGATGAGCCGGAATTCGCTGAGTCGGTTAAAATTTTAATTGGCGTTAAGAATAAGTATGAGGATCACCATGACGTAAAATATTCAAATGAAGTTATAGAAATCATTTGTATTTTTGAGGGAAAATATTTGAGAACGGCAATTTTACGGAAAATTCCAGAGTATAAAGTGACCGTTAAAGATGTTGAAAAAACAGTCGCGCTCATGGCAAAAGTCCCAGCGGCAAGTGTTTCGGACAACGAAATAAAACCTCTGTTGTCTCTCGATAAGAACATTAAAAAGGAGTTGTTCGGTCAGGACACTGCCGTTGATGCAGTTGTTAATGCAATAAAAATGTCACGCGCAGGTCTTAATGAGGAAGAAAAGCCAATTGCTTCCCTGCTTTTTGTAGGTCCAACAGGAGTCGGTAAGACGGAAGTTGCTAGGCTTTTGGCCAAAAATATGAATATCCCGCTGATTCGCTTTGATATGAGTGAATATCAGGAAAAACACGCCGTAGCAAGGTTAATCGGTTCGCCGCCGGGTTATGTTGGCTATGAGGAAGGCGGTCTTTTAACAGATAGCGTTAGGAAAAATCCCCATTCCGTATTGCTTCTTGACGAGATTGAAAAGGCTCATCCTGATATTTTAAATGTATTGCTGCAAGTCATGGATTATGGAACTCTTACTGATAATTCCGGCAAAAAGGCGGACTTTAGAAGCACAATAATTATTATGACCTCAAACGCCGGGGCAAAGAATATGGGGCGCCATCTAATAGGTTTTGGTAGGAAAACTGTTTCAAAAGAAGCCGTTGATGAGGAAGTAAAGCGTATTTTTTCACCTGAATTCAGGAATCGACTTGGCGGAATAATGTTCTTTAACCACATTAACGAAGAAATGGGCGAGAAAATAGCCAAAAAGGCAATAGACCGAATAGCAGCCAGACTAAGCGCAAGAAATATAGAAATCAAAGCCACAAAAAAGGCAGTTTCATATATTGCCCAAAAGGGAATTTCAGAGATTTACGGCGCAAGGGAAATAAACCGTTTTGTGGACGAAAATATAAAAAAGAAGCTGACGGATTTAATTCTTTCAGGAACGATTTCAGGGGGAAACAAGCAAAAGGCGGCTAAAGTCATGATTGATTTAAAGGACGGAGAAATAACCGTCAGGGGGACAAAATGACAATTGTTTTTGACGGTAGTTTTGACGGGCTTTTAACAATAGTTTATAAGTATTATTATGAAAAACTAAGGCCGGAGCGGATTGTTGATGAAAACGCCTTTCAGCAGCAAATCGGCGAAAGCCTTTGTTTTATTGAAACGGATTATGAAAAGGCGCAAAAGGTATCAGCCGCTATTATTGAAAAAATCTCACAGGAGGTTTATGAAGCGATTTACTCCGCATTTTTAAGTTCTGAAACGGACAGGTTCCTGCATATATTAAAATATATAGTGCTTGCATTTTCAGCAAATATGTCAGTCGAGCGGTATGAAAAATATGACTATGTGGCAATGGTCAGAAAGTACGCAAAGTATACTGCCGGCGAGGCGCATTTGTTAAAAGGCTTCACGCGGTTCGCGGAGACTTCAAAGGGTATACTTTATGCCGAAATATCCCCGAAAAATAACGTTCTCCCCATTTTGGCAGAACATTTTGCCGATAGGCTTAGGGGTGAGAAGTGGATAATCAGGGATACGACAAGAAATATTGCGGCGATTTATGAAAAGGATATTTGGCTTCAAGTTCCCTGTGAAAGCCTGAACTTTGAATATTCGGACAGGGAAGAAACTTACAAGACGCTCTACGCGCTGTTTCATAAAACGATTGCCGTTGAAGACAGAGTTAGCTATAAACGGCAACGGCAAATGCTCCCTCTCCATTTCCGCAAAAATATGTTTGAGTTTTCAGAGAAATATAAGAAAAGAGACGTGTTAATAGGGGATGATGCGAATGATAGCGAAAAAGAAGACCGGAGTTAATTATCAATTGATTTTCTTGATATTAACTGGTCTTCTTTTTCTTCCCCTTTGCTTCAAGGGCGAATATAAATTTCTTCAAAAAACATTTATGGATATAAGGCTTGATTCCTTAGAATCCGACATTTTGGAAAGAGTGAAAAGTTATGAAATAATAGAGACAAAGTATTCACAAGTATATTACGAAAACCCCGATGAAGAATACGCCGAACTGGTGTCATCAATGACGGATTTTTATTATCCCCTTTTGTCAAAGGATTTGGGTCTTAATGATATTTCCAACGCCAATATAGTCCTGTATCCAACTGAGCAGAAAATGAGGGACGCAATAGATTTAGATTTTGGTGTTTGCCCAATGGGAATGTATTATGGAAAGATTATACATATTCTGTCCCCCCGTGTTTGGATAACAGGAGAAGCCGCACAGATTGAAAAAGAATTCCTGAAAAACGGGCCAGTTATTCATGAACTGACCCATTATATAATGGATTTGTCAATCGGTTCTGATAAAAACCCAACGTGGATAAATGAAGGGGTAGCCCTCTACTTTGAAAACAAATATACGAACTTTCAGTGGCGTCCCGATTTAGCCGGAGAAGTTGACGGCATAACAAAGGGTCAGCTTATTGATTTTCGCAACCAAGACGAAGGAGAAGTCTATCGCCGCGCATATGAGGTAATAGAAAATTATGTATGCGAAAACGGCGAAAGTGCGCTGGTGAACATTTTAAAATGAAAGATTTACAGACATTCTCTAATAACACGAACCACGTTTTTATAGGCGATTTTATCTATCTCGCTCTGGTGAAAGCCCTCTTTTAAAAGCATGTCAAATATTAAATTCATCTTTTCGGGAGAATCAACTTCAAGCTTGCAGTCAACTCCGTCAAAATCTGAGCCAAGTGCAACAACATCAATACCACCGATATTTTTAATATGCTTAATATGCTTAACAATTAAGTCCAACGTTGAATGAATCCATTCAATATCCTCGTGCAAAAATCTTGAAAGGAAGTTGATACCCATAACGCCGCCTTTATTGGCAAGAGCTTTTATCATCTCGTCCGTTAAATTCCTGGTGTGTGGCGAAAGCGCCCTACAATTTGAGTGAGAGGCAATAAAGGGCTTTTTCGCTATGTCAACAACATCCCAAAATCCTCCGTCCGAAAGATGTGAAATGTCAACAATAATGCCCATTTCGTTCATTTTAAGAACGGCTTCTTTTCCAAAATCTGTAAGACCCTCGGACATAATTTCAGGATCGTCGCTGTTTGGAGAGCCGAAGCAGTTTTTATAATTCCAAGTCAATGTCATAAGGCGAATACCCATGTCATAAAACTTCTCAAGGTTTTCAAAGCTTCCCAATACTGCCCGTCCATCCTCAATAGTCAAAAAGGCCGACATTTTGCCATTTTTCTGATTATCCTCAAAATCCCTATATGACTTTGCAAAGCCTATTATGTCGTTGTGAATC